>NZ_JBLODY010000009.1:0-97771 GCF_047785625.1 Solidesulfovibrio sp. C21 | reverse complement strand
TATCCATATATAACTATGAAAATTTTTTGGAAGGGGGTCCGGGGGGAACTTTTTTTTTAAAAAAAGTTCCCCCCGGCCGCCGGAGGCCCCTTCTTTCGCCCGACGCAGCAGATCCAGCCTTCCTCGGTGTGCTCGTAGACGCCGATGCCGTCGAAGCCGGCGGCGGTGAAGCAGTCGTGGAATTCCGTCGTGTCGAGGTAGGCCATGGGCGTGAGTTCCAGCCATTTGCGGTTGCGGGCGTCGAAACGGTCGCAACGGTAGATTTCGGCGATCAGCAGAAAGCTGCCGCCCGGCCGCAGCACGCGTAAGATCTCGGTCATGCCCTTGGTGATGTCGGGCCAGAAATAATGCGTCTCCACGGCCGTGACCAGATGGAAGCTGTCCGCCGGGAAAGGGAGTTCCATGACCGACGCCTTGCGGATGGCCACATGGCCTTGCTGGATGGCCTTGCGGTTGACGCGGCGGGAAAGGCCCAGGCTCTTGTCCGAGACGTCGATGCCGACGACCAGACCGTCCGGGGCGAGTCTGGCCAGCCGGCCGGCGGTACGGCCGCCGCCGCAGCCGATGTCCAAAATGAAATTGTCTTTCCCGACCAGGACGTGGTCCAGGCCCCAGCTGGTCAGCGGATAATGGTAGCGGTTCATGCGCCGGGCCACGTATTCGCCAAGAAGGCCTGACGGTCGGCGACATTGGCCGAGGCGTCTCTCTTTCAACCACTGCAGGAACCGCATTTCTCTCTACCCTTGTCAAGCGTGGAGGTGGACCGGGGGGGACTTCAGCCCCCCGGTGGGGTGCGGGGCGGAGCCCCGATTGCTTTTTGCTACTCGAACAACACCCGGGCCATGACCTTGGCGTCGCCCAGGGTCGCGCGGATGCTGGAGCGTTCGTTGGGCTGGTGGGCGTTGTGCACGAGGGTGGCCCAGACCACGGTCGGGTAGCCGCGCCGGCGCAGGTAGGCGGCCACGGTGCCGCCGCCGATGCCCATGGGGCGCGGATTGACGCCGTAGACCGCCCGGACGGCGTCCATGACTTTGCGCACGATGGGGGCGTCGTCCGGGGTGGCCGGGGCGGCCTGTTCCTGCTGCACGACTTCGTAGTCGATGGTCACGCCGCAGGCGGCCTCGACCTTGGCGCCGTCTTCGCGGATGGCGGCGAGCACGTCGTTTAGGGGATATTCGGGCAGTACCCGGCAGTCGACGTAGAAGACGTCGCGGCCAGGGATGGTGTTGATGTTTTCCACGTTGGCTTCTTTCTTGGTCGGCTCGAAGGTGGAGTTGGCCGGCTGGAAAAGCGGATTTCTGGCCGGGAAGCGGTCGTGGAGCTTGGGGATCTTGAGAATGAAAAGGGCGGCGGCGGCCAGGGAGTTGATGCCGGCTTCCGGGGTGGAGGCATGGCATTGCCGGCCGTTGACGACAATCTTCAGCCACAGCATGCTTTTTTCGGCCACCTCGACCATCTCGCTGTCGGCCTGACCGAAGTCGGGCACGAGAAAGAGGTCGTCCGGGGTGAAGAGGCCGTCGTGGTGTTCGGCCACGTAATCGAGGCCGTACCGGCTGCCGGTTTCCTCGTCGGCCACGAAGAGCAGGCCGTAATTGATGGGCGGCATCTCCCCGGCGTCGAGGATCGCCTTGCCGAGGGCCATGGAACTGGCGATGGCCTGCTGGTTGTCTTCCACGCCCCGTCCGAAAATGGAGTCGCCGTCCACGGCCAGGGTGTAGGGATCCGTTTTCCACAGGGTAAGGTCCCCGGGCGGCACGATGTCGATATGGGAAATGACCCACAGGGTGCGTGAGGTGTCCTGGCCCGGGATGACCACGGCCAGATTCGGCCGGTGACCGCAGGGCACGCGGGGATCGGGGGCGTTTATCTCCCGGGGCGCGGGAAAGCCCAAGCCGGCGAGCAGGGCTTTTAGGCGATCGGCCTTTTCCCGTTCGCCGGGGCCGCCGTTGTCCGGACCGAGGGCGGGGATGGCGGTCAGTTCGCGTTGCAGGTCGATGACCGTGTCGCGCATGGCGTCGAGCCGCACAAGCAGGGCGTCTAACATAGGGGCTCCGGGCGGTTGAAGGGACATTTCGGCATACCGTTCATGCATAGCCGCTTGGTTGGGCGATGGCAAACCGGACACGCAAACGCAAAAAGCCGGAAGGCAAAGCCTCCCGGCGCGGACACGAAAAACGGAATGGAATACCCGTAAAAGGTAAGAAATTGAGGAAGGGGAGAGCGCGAGAGGGGAGAACCCTTTTTAAAGGGTTTCCTCTCTCGCATTCTCCGCCTGCCTGTAAATTCTCGCCTAACGGCCGCGGGCGGCGCGCTTGGAAGCCTTCAAGGGGTTGATCTTGACCTTGCCGCCCTTTTCGACCTCGAGCTTGACGTGGGTGGCGAAGTTGCAGACTTTCTGAGCCCATTTGCGTTCGGGCATGGGATAGCTCTTGCAGTATTTGCCGCCGTCCTGCTCCAGGATGCGTTCGCAGCCCTCGCATTTTTCCACGATGGGATGGCACTCGACGCCATTGATGGTAATGACCTGGGACATTGGGAATAACCTCCGGGCCGCGCAGGATTGGGGCGCGGGAATGATTTCAGCGGAAAGCCAGCCTTTATTATGGAGTTGGCGGGTCTTGTCAAGAGGCCGGGCGCACCAGTCGTGCTGCGGTTTTCTTGAAGGCGGCCAGGAGGGCGGGATAGTCGCAGCCCGGGAACGCGCCGTTTCGGTAGAGCACCGTGCCCGCCACCATGGTGCAGGCGACTTCGCCGCCGTTTGCCGCGTAGACGGCGTCCGAGACGGGATCGAAGGCCGGGGCGAGCTGGGGCCGGTTCAGGTCCAGGGCGCACAGGTCGGCCGGACCTCCGACCGCCAGGCGTCCGAGCTCCGGCCAGCCGACGGCGTCCGCGCCGTCCCGGGTGGCCATGTCCAGGGCCGCGCCGGCCGAAAGCGTCGTCGGATCGCAGGCGGCCACTTTCTGGAGCAGGGCGGCGGTCTGCATTTCCGAAAAGAGGTTCAGGGTATTGTTGCTGGCAGCGCCGTCGGTGCCGAGCCCCACCGTCACCCCGGCCGCGCGCAGGGCGGCCACGGGCGCGATGCCGCTGCCGAGCTTCATGTTGCTTTTGGGGCAATGGGCCACGGACGTGCTGGTTGCGGCCAACATGCCGATATCGTCGTTATTAAGGGCCACGCCGTGGGCGAGCAGGGTTTGCGGGCCGAGCAGCCCCAGGCCGTTGAGGTAGGCAATGACCCGCGCGCCGTTGGCTTGGAGGCAATCCTCGTTTTCCCGGGCGGTTTCCGCGGCGTGGGTGGAGAGCAGCACATTTCGGGAATGGGCGAAATCGGCGCAGCGCGTCAGCGTTTTCGCCGAGCAGGTATAGACCGCGTGGGGAAAAATGGCCGGACGCAGCCGGTCGTTGCCGGCCAGCCGGTCGGCGAGCGCCCCGGCGGCGTTTAAGGCCGCGTCCACGGTCTTGAATCCGGCGTTTTCGATCTCGAATACGCCCTGGCTGATGACGGCGCGCATGCCCGAGGCTTGCACCGCGTCGGCGATGGCGTCGACGTAGAGGTAGGCGTCGCAAAAACAGGTTGTGCCCGTGGCCAGCATTTCGGCGCAGGCAAGCCGCGTGCCGAGCGCCACCGCCGCCGCGTCGAGCCGGGCCTCGGCCGGCCAGATGTGTTCGGAAAGCCAGACGTGAAGGGGCGCGTCGTCGCACAGCCCCCGGAAAAGCGTCATGGCCGCGTGCCCGTGGGTGTTGACGAGTCCGGGCAGGACCAGACAGCCTGACAGGTCGAGGGTTTCTTTCGGGGCGTATGCGTTGGCCAGGGCGTCGGCCGGGCCCAGGGCCGCGATGCGCCCGTCGGTTACGGCCAGGGCCGCATCGGCCAGGATTTGCCGGTCGTCGTTTTGGCTGACCAGGACACCGGCTGTCACAAGCGTGTCGCAGGGGATGGCGTGGTGTTGTGTTTGCATGCCGGCCTTTTAGCCCAGCTTTCCCTTCGGGCCAAGGGCGGCTTGACCGGGCCAGGCAAAATCCCTAATCCGACTCGGTACCACTCTGCATTTTCTCAAGGAGACGGCCATGGATCTGCGCAAACTCATCCGCGATATTCCGGACTATCCCAAGCAGGGCATTCTCTTTTTCGACATCACGCCGCTTTTGGGCGATCCGGAGGGGTTTCGCCGGGCCGTGGACGCGCTGGCCGAACGCTTTGCCGCGTCCGGGGCGACCAAGATCGTGGCCGCCGAGGCCCGGGGATTCATTTTCGGCGCGGCGCTCGCCTACAAGATGGGCATCGGCTTCGTGCCGGTGCGCAAGCCCGGCAAGCTGCCCTACAAGACGCGGTCCGTCTCCTATGACCTGGAATACGGTTCCGATACGCTGTGCATGCACGAGGACGCGCTGTTGCGCGGCGAAAAAGTGCTGGTCATCGACGACCTACTGGCTACTGGCGGCACGCTTTGCGGCGTGATCAAACTGGTGGAAGCGTTCGGGGCCGCAATCGTCGGCATCGGCGTGGTCATCGAACTGACCTTTTTAAACGGCAAGGAACAGTTCCGCGCCTACGACTGCGAAAGCATTTTGCAGATAGCCTGACATCAGATTCAAATCAGAACGTCAGGTTGGATTTGAAGAGTGAATGATACCACTCGGCGTCCGGCCGGCAGCGACAACTTGCAACACGGAGTCGGTCCGCTAGGCCTCGCCGGCCACGGACCGTCGGAGAGCGCAACAGCATGAAGATCGGCATTATCGGCGGTAGCGGCCTGGACGATCCCAACATCCTCGACAACCCCACCGACCTGGAGATCGACACCCCGTACGGGCCGCCGAATTCGACCCTGCGCCAAGGCAGGATCGGCGGCAAGAGCGTGGTGCTTCTGGCCCGCCATGGGCGTTCCCACACGGCCACGCCGAGCCACGTCAATTACCGGGCCAATATCCATGCCCTGCGCACGGTCGGCTGCGCGGCGATCCTTTCCACCACGGCTGTGGGTTCGTTGCGCCAGGAGATCGGCCGGGGCGACCTCGTCATCCTCGATCAGTTCATCGACTTCACCAAGCGCCGGATCGCGACCTTTCACGACCGTTTCGAGCCGCACAACCCGGCCCACACCCCCATGGCCGACCCGTTTTCCGGGCCGTTGCGCGAGCTTTGCATCAATGCCTGCCGCAAGTTCGGCTATCACCACCACGACAAGGGCACGGTGGTGACCATCGAGGGGCCGCGTTTTTCCACCCGGGCCGAGTCCAATATGTTTCGCCTCCTCGGGGCCGACGTCATCAACATGAGCGTGGCCACGGAGTGCGCCCTGGCCGTGGAGGCCGGCGTGCCCTACGCGGCCGTGGCCATGAGCACGGATTACGATTGCTGGAAGACGGACGAGCCGCCGGTGAACTGGGAAGAGATCGTCACGATTTTCAAGGAGAACGCCGAGAAAGTGACCAATGTGCTGGTCGAGGTCATCAAGAACATGTGACGGCGCGCGGCGTTGTTTTCAAGCAAAAAGGCGCTCCGGTCGGGGCGCCTTTTTGCATTTCGGCGGGGAGTCTTATTCGGGCTTCAGAAGCTGCCGCTTGAAGCTGGCGAAAATGGCTTCGTACACGGCCGGGTCCCGGGTCTCGGGCAGCACGAAATTGACGGTGCGGGGCTGGCCGTCGACGTCGCTTGTGCCGCGTATGGAAAGCCACTTCGCGGAGACAGGGACCGGGTCCGGCTCACGCGGGGAAGCTTCCGGAAGGTCTTCCAAAACGTGCTCGGAGGCCGGCGGCGTCTCCGGGGAAAAGGCGGCCTGGGCCGCCGGTTCCGGCGCAGGGCCGGGGGCCATGCCACCTTCCGGTATTTCCGCGTCTTGCACCGCTCCCGTGGCCTGTTTAAGCGGCGGCGCGTCTTCATCCAGGACAAGGGGCGGGAGGACATCGCTTTCCTGGATGTCGCCCGCAAGCCCCCCCGTATCCGCCGGGACGGCTGTCAGCGTCGGGTTCTGGGGGGCCGGAGCGGGCTCGGGCTGCGGCGTCGGCGTCTCCGGCATGCGCTCCGATGCGGCTGTATCGACCTGTTGCGGCTGCCGGGGCGCGTCAGGTTTGCGTTGCGGCATTGTCGGGGCCTCGGGCTCGGACGCATCCGAGCCGGCATCCCGGGGGGCGACCGTATCGGCTTGCTCGATTGGGCCGGCCGGTTCGGGCCGCGCCAAGAGGATGGGGGCTTCGGTCGCGTCGACCGGGACTGTCGTTTCCGACTGGTCGCGGGGAACTCCCGGTGCGGCCGGTCCGGGTGTGGCCCCCGGTTCGCTCTGGCCGGCGTCCCTGGACTGTACTTCCATGGCGGCGTGCAGCGGCGGGGGGTTGCGATCGATCTCCTCGGCGTATTGGCAAAGCGCTACGAACGTCTTGGCGATGCCGAGGATCATCATGTCGGGTTTGTTGCCGGCATAGAGCGTTTTGAGCGTTTCGAATATCTGCTTTTGCGGCTGGGCGCAGGCGTCGGGATCGGTTTCCAGGAGTCGTCCGTAGGCCTCGCGGATACCGTCAAGGAGTGTGGCGGAAGCCGCAATGCCGTCATGGAAGTCGAAATAGCGCCGTGTTGGCCGGCCGTTGGTATCCAGAAAGTGCAATTCCTTAAGGATGTCAATAAACGAACGGTCAATGGCGTAGCGGAATCCGATATCGGCAAAGAACGCCGCATTGAAAATATCGGGCACAGGCAAAGCCAGTAGTGCTTGGAAATATTTCGGAATGCTGCCCGTCTTCAAGGAATAGGCATTGGGCAAGGTCATGGACGTGTCCCGCCTATCCGATGCGGGCAGCATGGAATGCGGTATTGGGTCGGTGCCGGGTGTAAACAGATTGAAAAACAAGCGACTCTCCTTCCAAATCCGCCCGGTTGCGTCGGCGGTGAAGATTTAACGTTAGATTATAATCATCTCGCCTGTTTTGTCACCCATTTTACTTGGCGGGATATTCTTCAAAGAAAACCAAAATGATAGGAAATTATTCCGCACACATCACGATATCCCCAAGCCGTTGGGCCGCCCATTGCCCAACCTCGGAAAAAGGTGGCATAAGAAACCTTCATTCCCACCCGGCGACGCGCCGGGCCGCCAAGGAGCCTCCCCCATGACCCATACCGGCCACGACAGCACGTTGCCCCCGGCGCATAAGACGTTTTACGACCGCATTGCCGCGTTCCTCCCGGCGGACCGCATTTTCCTCGGGCCGTTTCACACCCTGGCCCTGGGGGATGACGCCAGCTTCTACCGGCTGGTCCCCAAGATCGTGGTCAAGGCCACGGACGAGGCGGAGGTGTCGCATATCCTGCGCGCCGCCTCGGACGCCAAGGTGGCCGTCACCTTCCGCACCGCCGGCACCAGCCTGTCCGGCCAGGCGCTCTCCGACTCGGTGCTCGTCTACCTTGCCGGCAATTTCCGGGGGTTGCGCATCCACCCCGGCGCGTCCCATGTCAGCATCGAGCCCGGCGTCATCGGGGCGGAGGCCAATTTCCGCCTGGCCCCCTACGGCCGCAAGATCGGCCCGGACCCGGCGTCGATTGGCGCCTGCATGATCGGCGGCATCGCGGCCAACAACTCCTCGGGCATGTGTTGCGGCACGGCGGAGAACAGTTACAAAACCGTGGAGTCCATGAAGCTTGTCTTCGTGGACGGCGACGCCCTGGACACCGCCGATCGCGTCTCCCGGGCGCGCTTCGAGAAGACCCATGCCGGGCTCCTGGCCGAGCTGGCCGCCATTCGCGACGAGGTCGCCGCCGATGCGGAACTTTCCGAGCGCATCCGCCGCAAATTCAAGATCAAGAACACGACCGGCTACAGCCTGAATGCCTTTGTGGATTTCACCTATCCCTTCGACATCCTGCTTCACCTCGTCGTCGGCTCCGAAGGCACGCTGGCCTTTATCAGCGAGGTCACCTACCGCACGGTCGTCGAGCATCCCCACAAGGCCTCGTCGCTGATGCTCTACCCGAGCATCGCCGACGCCTGCCGGGCCGCCGCGTTGCTCAAGTCCCTGCCCGTGGCCGCGGCCGAGCTCATGGACCGGGCTTCGCTGCGCTCCGTCGAGGACAAACCGGGCATGCCGTCCTACCTCAAGGGACTCGATGAGGACGCAGCCGCCGTGCTGGTCGAGGTGCGCGCGGCGGACAAGCCGGGGCTGCTCGCCCAGATCGAAGCCGCCCTGGTCCGGGTCTCGGAGCTTTCGCCCGTGTTTCCGCTCCTTTTTATGGACAAGAAGGAGGACTACGAGAAACTCTGGAACATCCGGCGCGGGCTTTTCACCTCCGTCGGCGGCGCGCGCAAACCCGGCTCGGCCGTCATCATCGAGGACGTGGTCTTCCCCATCGACAAGCTGGCCGAGGGCACGGTGGAGGTCCAGCGTCTCATGCGCCATCACGGTTTCGCCGAGGGCATCATTTTCGGCCATGCTCTGGAAGGCAACATTCATTTCGTCTTTTGCCCGGATTTCGGCGACCCGGTTTCCGTGGCCAATTACAAGAACCTGATCGACGACGTGACGGGCATGGTGGTCGGCCGCTACGACGGGTCGCTCAAGGGCGAGCACGGCACCGGCCGCAACATGGCTCCCTTTGTGGAGATGGAGTGGGGGGCCACGGCCTATGCCTTCATGAAGCGCCTTAAGCACGCTTTCGACCCGGACAACCTGCTCAACCCGGGGGTGATTCTCACCGACGATCCGCAGGTGCACATGAAGAACTTAAAGCCCCTGCCGCCGGTTAACCCGCTGATCGACCCTTGCATCGAGTGCGGCTACTGCGAGTCCATCTGCCCCTCGCGAAACGTCACCACCACCCCGCGCCAGCGCATCACCCTCCAGCGCCATATGGCCCTGGCCACCGCCAGGGGGGACAAGGCGGTCTTCGCCCTTTTTCACGAAGACTACCAATACTTCGGCAACCAGACCTGCGCCGCCGACGGGCTGTGCGCCACGGTCTGCCCGGTGTCCGTGGACACGGGCGTTTTCACCAAGGACTACCGCCGCCGCGAAGCAACCGAACGCGGACGCAAAATCGGCCGCTTTGTGGCCGACCATTACGGATTGGTCACGGCTCTTTCCGCCAAGGGGCTTTGGCTCTCGAGCGTCGTGCACCGCCTGCTCGGCACATCGGCCATGACCGCCATGACCCACGGGCTGCGCAAACTGAGCCGGGGCCTTGTCCCTTACTGGACGCCGTACACGCCCAAGGCCGCGCCAAAGGCCGTCTTTCGGTCTGCGTTCCAGGGCAAGGGGCGCAAAGTGGTCTACTTCCCGAGCTGCACCACCCGCGCCATGGGCCCCTCGGCCCTGGACCCCGACCAGCGCGGGCTCTTCGAGGCCACCATGTCGATCCTGGCCAAGGCCGGCTACGACGTCATTTTCCCGGAAGGCATGCGCGAGCTGTGTTGCGGGCTCACGCTCGAGTCCAAGGGCATGCACGGCGAGGCCGACCGCAAATCCAGGGAGCTCGAGGCGGCCTTGCGCAAGGCCAGCAATGACGGGGCGATTCCGATCCTTTGCGATGCCAGCCCCTGCCTCTACACCATGCGCACCCACATGGAACCGGGACTCAAACTGCACGAGCCCGTGGAATTTATGACCGACTATTGCCTGCCCTACCTCGACATCACGCCCGTGGTCGAGACCGTGGCCGTCCACGTCTCCTGCACCTCGGTCAAGATGGGGCTTTCGGCCAAGTTCACGGCCCTGGCCGAGCGCTGCGCCCGCGAGGTCGTCGTGCCGCGCGGCATCCACTGCTGCGGCTTTGCCGGCGACCGGGGCTTTTTCTACCCGGAACTCAACGCGTCAGCCCTGGCCGACCTGCGCGACAGGCTGCCGGCCACCACGACATCGGGCTACAGCAACAGCCGCACCTGCGAAATCGGCCTGTCCTTCCACGGCGGCGTGCCCTACCAGTCCATCGTCTACCTCGTGGACCGTGCCAGCCGGGCTGCGGAGTAGAGGAGAAGGCCTCGGGCGGCCCAGGGAAGATTCCTCCGCGGCCTTGTGGCAAGCCGGACGGCGCACGCCAAGCGCCTGTTTCCCTTTCGTGCCCGAAGCGCCGGTCGCCGCATCGGCGAGTTGCCGAAATATGGGCAAAGTGACGACCCGACGTGCCCATGCAATGGGCAGAAGCGGCTGTCGTTTGTGCTTGTTTTTGTATTGGTCTGTATTTAAACGTTATTTTTACGAGGGGTGCCTGGCATGGTTTTGGCTGGAGCAGGGGACGTGTTGAAAAAACGCCGCCTCGGGCGGCCAAGCGCAAGGAGGAATCGCCATGAAACGTATGCTGGGCGTTGTCGGCGTGGCGCTTCTCGGGGCGGGGGTGTACGTCTGCGATCCGCCTACGCTTCCGGCCTTGGACATCGCTCCCGCCGCCGCGACCGTGGAAGCGGTCACCAGCCAAGGCATGGTGGCGCGGTTGGCCGAAGCGGACATGGTCCTGCGGTACTCGTCGTCGCAACGGCCTGGGGACAATGCGCCCGATCCGGACCCAGGGAGACTTTTCCAAAAGAAGAAATAGGCGGTTGTCCGGAGGCGGCAGTGGGAAACCGGGAGCGTGTCGCGTCCGGTTGGGAAAGGGGGGGAGGCCCCTTTCCCGACCGCCGTTATTCCGCCGTATCGGCAGAGGTTCCGGGACCGGCGTTACAGGCCAGGAACGGACAGTAGCGCAAAGCTTGTTGCGACAGCCGGGTATGCGCGCCTTGGCCTTCATAGAGGGCCAGGGGCGGGTCCAGCCGCAGGCCGGGACGGCCGTTTTTGCGGGCCAGGACGAGCATCTGCTTGGCCGGGGCGTCCCGGCGCGGGGTGATGGGGAGAATCCGCTTGATTTCCAGATTGCGGGCCGCAAGGCTTGTCACGACATGGGCCAGCCGTTCGGCCAGATGCACGCAGGCGAAGCGTCCCCTGTTGACCAGGGCATACGCGGCCGCGGCGGCAAACGCGTCCAGGCCGCCGTCCGTCTCGAACCGGGCGGCATCGCGCCCCGGGGATGGGGGCCGTCGGCCCGAGTCGGGATGCCGATACGGCGGATTGGCGACCACCAGGTCCATGGATTCCGGGGCGATGCCGTCCGGATGGCCGCGCAGTTCCCGCACGTCGAGGAGCCGCGCCGCGAACCGGTCGGAAAAGCCCAGCGCGTCGGCATTGGCATTGGCCGCCGCAACCATTTGCGGGTCCTTGTCCAGGCCGAGCACCGTGCGCTGGGTGTCTTCGCCGGAAAGCAGCATGCCAAGGCCCACCGGGCCGCAGCCGGTGCCGCAGTCGAGCACGCGGCGACCGGGCAGGGCGGCGGCGAAGCAGGCCAGCAGCAGCGCATCCGCGCCGAAGCGAAATCCGTTCGGCGGCTGGACGAGGCCGCGCGGGAAGTTTTGCCGGGCCGATTCCTGCTTCATGATCCGGGTCCTCTTGACGCATCCACGCTCCGATGCAAAAAAAGCCGGGGCTGTTCAGGGGATGAGGCATCTATGCGGATACGTTTATCTTATTAACCAAACGCGGCAACAGGCAAACCCGGTTGCATTTGCTGACCATCGTGGTCGCGGAGCCGGGAAATGTGGAAAACCGCTTGCCGTTTCCATATAGGGCAAGTACGTTTAAAATTACTACTGGTGACAGGAGGGCTCCATGAGGTCAAACATGCGATTGGCCGTGGTGGCGTGCATCCTCATTGGTGCCAGTTTCGTTTTGGGGGACACGAATGCATTCGCGCAATGCCCGCCCGGAACGCACTGGTCCAACCGTTATTGGCAATGCGTGCGCAACAGGAGGCCACCGCCTCCTCCCGCACCATGTCCGCCCGGAACGCACTGGTCCGGTCGTTACGGGCAATGCGTCCGGAACAGGATGCCGCCACCACCGCCGCCACCGCCACCCCGCGGTTGCAACAGGAGCTATCAGAACTGTCTTATGGTCTGTGGTGGTGTTCCGGCATGTGTCCAAAACTGCAACATTGGGTATAATGCCTGCCGGCAACAGCGCCGAGGCTGGTAACCCTCAGGCTTAGCTTCCAGCCAGAACATTTCCGGCCTTCGATTTTAAAGCCGTCCGTGAGGTGCTCCCGCGCCTTACGGGCGGCTTTGTTTGCTGTCGGCCTTGCGTGCCCGCATATTGAGCATCTCCACCAGCAGCGAAAAAGCCATGGCGAAATAGATGTAGCCGCGGTCGATGGGTTTGCCCAGTCCCTCGGCGACGAGAAAGACGCCGATAAGGATCAGAAACGACAGGGCCAGCATCTGCACCGTAGGGTGCCGGGACACGAAATGGCTGACCGGGTCGGCAAAGCGCATCATGACCAGGACCGCCACGATCACCGCCGCCGCCATGACAAGGATTTCTCCGGACATGCCCACGGCGGTAATAACCGAATCGAGGGAAAAGACGATGTCGAGCAGGGCGATCTGGGTCACGGCGGGCCAGAACGCCCGGACCTTTTTTACGTGGAGCTCCCCGCCCGGGTCCGGTTCGATTTTTTCGTGAATCTCGAAGGTCGATTTGGCGATGAGAAAAAGGCCTCCCGCCAGAAGCACGATGTCGCGGCCCGTGACGGCATGGCCGAGCACGGCGAAAAGCGGCGCGGTGAGCCCCATGATCCAGGTGATGCCGAAGAGCAGCAACAGGCGCGTGCCCATGGCCAGAAGCAGGCCGATCCTGCGCGCCTTGGACTGGATGGCCTCGGGCAGGGCGTTGGTGATGATGGCGATAAAGACGATGTTGTCGATGCCGAGGATGATCTCGAGGGCGGCCAACGTCAGGAAGGCGATCAGGTTTTCCACGGTGAAAAGCGCCATGTGCGTTCCTCCTTATCGCCTTATGAGAGCCTGAAAACGCGCCTTCGCATCAGGCCCGGGCCTTGCGACGAAGCCTCCGGCGCACGAAATCCGTCAGCATCCGGGCTTCCTCGACCCGCAGCAGTGAGGCGAGGCCCATGTAGGCAACGGCCCAGACGAAAATGAGCGCCAAGGCCAGAAGCGGCCGGCCGGCCGTTGCGTACGCGCCAAGTCCCACGCCGCAGCTTAAGAGCGCCCCGATGACGGTCGTGCGTCCGGGCCGAAACCAGGAGCCGCCCAGGCGCTTGCGTAAAATGACGCCAAGGACCGCCACGTTGACCCAGGACGAGATGGACGTGGCCAACGCCAGCCCGACATGGGCCGTCGGTCCCATGAGGCTCAAGCCCGCGATGACGTAGACCACCAGACACACGGCGGCGGTGATGGCCGGGGTGCGGGTGTCGGTCAGGGCGAAATAGGCGGAGTAGAGCGGTCGCACGCAGGCAAAGGCGGGCAGGCCCACGCCGTAGGCCACCAGCGCCGCCGCCGTGGCGGACACGGCATGGGGGCCGAAGGCGCCCCGGCCGAACAGCACGTGCACCATGGGCTCGGCCAGGGCAATCAGCCCGGCCGCCGCCGGCAGGCAGATGAAAAGGGTCAGCCGCAGCGAGGCGTTGAGCGTTTCCGTAAATTCCCCGGTGTTTCCGCTCGAGGCCAGCTTGGACAGGCTGGGCAGGGCCACAGTGCCCACGGCCACGCCGAAAACGCCGAGAGGAAACTGCACCAGCCGGTCGGCGTAGTAGAGGTAGGAGATGCTGCCGGTGGGCAGATAGGAGGCAAGCAGGGTGCCGAGCACGATGTTGAGCTGGTAGACCGCCGCGCCGAAGGCCGTCGGCACCATGAGCCGGCCCATGCGGAGCACGCCCTTGTCCTTGAGCTTCCAGGGGCCGCGCCAGGAAAAACCGTACTTGCGCATCTGCGGCTGCTGCATGAGCACTTGGCCGAATCCGCCGACGACCACGGCCCAGGCAAGGGTATGGGGGACATTGAGCCCGAAAAGCCAGGCCACGCCCGCGCCGAGGATGATGATGGTGTTGAGCTCGGAAGTGGCGAGCGCGGGCGCCAGGAAGTGGCCGAAGGAGTTGAGCACGCCCATGCACAGGGCCACGACCGAAATCTCGATGATGTAGGGGAAGACGATGCGGGTGAGTTCCACCGTCAGGTCGAAAAGCGCCGGGTCGTTGGTGAAGCCCGGGGTGATAAGGCGTGTGAGCGGCCGGGCGAAGACGATGGCGAGCGTCGTCAGCACGCCCAGAATGATCAGCAGCCAGACCAAGGCCGATCGCGGCATGGCAAAGGCGCGCCGGTCGCCTTCCTCCTCGCGCAGCCGGGTGAAGACCGGCACAAAGGCCATGGTCATGGAGCCTTCGGCGAAAAGCCGTCGCATCATGTTGGGGAGCCGGTAGGCCACGTAGAAGGCGTCGGCGGATATGCCGGCCCCGAGCACGTAGGCCAGGATCATGTCGCGGAAAAAACCCAGGATGCGCGAGAGGAGCGTCGCGCCGCCGACGATGGAAGCGTCCTTGGCGATCTGTCTGACATGCTGCGGCATGATTTTCCTTACTTACTTTTGGCAGACGGGGCAAAACGTGGAAGTGCGGCCGGCGACCTTGACCGCGACGAGTTTCGTGCCGCAGCCCGGACAGGGCTGGCCGGCCTTGCCGTAGACGGCAAACTCGTTTTGGAAGCCGCCCTCCACCCCGTCCGGGGTGCGGTAATCGCGGATGGTGCTGCCGCCGGCGGCGATGGCCCGGGTGATGACGGCCTGGATGGCGGCCAGCAGTTTTTCGGCCCGGCGCGGGGAAATGTCCCTGGCCCGGGTTTCGGGGTGGATGCCGGCGGCGAAAAGCGACTCGTCGGCGTAGATGTTGCCGATGCCGGCAATGAGCGTCTGATCGAGCAGGGCCGCCTTGATGCGGGTCGCACGCCCGGACAGCGCGGTAGCGAACGCTCCGGGCGTCATGTCCCAGGGTTCGGGGCCGAGAGAGGCGTAAAAATCCCAGGCGGCAAGGCCCGCCGGCGAGAGCAGCCGGGCTGTGCCGAAACGGCGCAGGTCCGAAAAAACCAGGGAGTGGCCGTCATCGAGGGCCACCAGCAGCCGGGCCCGGTCCGGGACGGGAGCATTCGCCAAAGCGATGTGAAACCGGCCGGTCATCTTGAGGTGAAAGGCGAGCACGGCCGCCGCGTCGCCGGCAACGTCCGACTTTGGGCCCAGGCGCACCAGCAACAGCTTGGCCCGGCGGTCCACGGCCGTGATCGGCCGGCTGACGAGATTTTTGGCAAAGGCCGCCTTGGTCCGGGGACCGGCTAGGACCTTGGGGTCGGGCACGATAAGCCCCGTGACCGCGCGGCCCGTAAGCCCCGGGGCCAGGGCGCGGGCAATGGTTTCCACCTCGGGCAGTTCGGGCATGCGCTTACTTCTTGGCGGCCGAGGGCATTTTCAAGGGGATGGCGATGTCGATGGTCTCGCCGGCCCGGGAAACGGTCAGCGTCAGCGCCTTTCCGGCCATGAGCGCCTCCATGGCGGCGGTGTGGAGCACGGAGAGCGTGGTCGCTTCATGGCCTCCGGCGGCGGTGACGGCGTCGCCCGGCAAAAGGCCGGCCCTGGCGGCGGGGGAACCCGGGGCCACGGCGGTCACGAGCAGCGGTGCGGGCTTTTCGCCGGCGGCCGGTTCCTCCCGGGACAGCGTCATGCCAAGGCGGCTTCGGTGCACGGCCGGGCAGGCGTAAAAGGTCTGGGCGAGTTCGGCTTCGGGTTTTTCGCCGCCGCGCCAGGGCATGACGGTTGCGACCGTGGCCCCGGGATCGAGTTTGGCCAGGCGGCGGGCAATGCCCCAACTGCGCTCCACATGGCCGCCACCGGCGATGACCACCACCGGACGTTTGCTTGCGGCATGGGCGTACAGGGCGCGGGAGGCCATCTGCGTGTCCCAAAGCGACTGGACAGCCATGAAATCGGCGAAGCGGTCGCGGCCGTCGGTTTTCTTCTTGCCGGCCGTGCCCATTTTTTCGAGCCTGGCGGCGTGCTCGTCGTAAATCCCGCGTAGTTCCTTCACCTGGGCCGGGTCGGGAGGCTGGATGGTCCCGGGCAGGGTGGCCCGTTCGGCCGGGGTGAGGCTGTCCAAGCCATGACGGCCGACTTTGCGGGCCAGCCCTCGCGGGGCATTTAGAGCGTAGACGGGCAGATGGTAGGCGCGCGCCGTTTCGAAGATCGGTTCGTAAAGGGTGAAATCGTAGCCCCAGGTCTTTTTCCAATCCAGCGCCCGGGGCAGGTCGGCCACGGCCAGCTTGCCGGCATTGAACGCATCGAGGACGGGCTGGGCCTCGACCGGCAGCATTTCCAGGCCGATGGCCGGACGCATGCCGGCGGCGACGAGGCGACGGATGAGGGCATCCTGGGCCAGATGGTCGCAGGGATTGGGATGCTCCTCGCCGGCCAGGATGTAATCGGCCGAGAGAAACATGGCCGTAAAGTCCCGGGCCGAAAGCGGCGCGCCCAAGGCGCCGACCAGGGTCTCCGGGGCGACATGGCCCGAGGCCATGGGAGGCGTGACACTTTTTCCGGCGCAGCCGGCCAGGAGGAGTGAAGAGAAGAGGAAAAAGACAGGAAGATGCGAGAGGGGAAACCCTTTCAAAAGGGTTCTCCCCTCTCGCGCTCTCCCCTTCCTAAAGTTTATGGCGGTGAGGGTAGTTATGCGTAACATCCTATTACTATTGAAAGTCTTTGGAAAGGGGGTCCGGGGGAAAACTTTTCTTCAGAAAAGTTTTCCCCCGGTTCTTCTTCCCTAATCCCACTTGCGCTTGTCCTCGATGGGACGGATCTGCGGCGGCAGGGTGCCGGGCGCGACCACGGTGAGCCCGGGGCGCAGTTTGATCTTCTCCCGGAACTTGTGGAGCAGGTCTTCCTCGCGCTTGAAGTTGGAGGCTTCGACGATGAGGTTCATCTCGTCGATGCCGCCGGGGTTGGTGACCTCGATCTGCCAGCGCTTGATTTCCTCGAACCGGGTGATGACCTGTTCGACCTGGTGCGGGTAGACGAACATGCCCTTGATGCGGGCAGTGGTGTCCACACGGCCGACGATGGAGCCCAGGCGCGGCGAGGTGCGGCCGCAGGGACAGGGGGCGCGCTCGATGTAGGACAGGTCGCCGGTGGCGAGCCGGATCAGCGGGTAGGTCTTGTTGAAGGCCGTGACCACGATTTCGCCCACTTCGCCGTCCTTGAGCGGAATGCCGGTGTCGGGGTGGCAGATCTCGACAAAGGCCCGGTTGGCGATGTGCAGGCCCGTTTTGTGGAAGCATTCGTAGCCCACGCAGCCGACGTCGGCCGTGCCGTAGCCCTGGCGCATGATGATGTCGAACTTCTTTTCCAGGTTGGAGCGCAGCTTCTCGGAGAATTTTTCGCCCGTGACGAAGGCCACTTCCAGGTAGAGGTCCTTGCGCAGATTAAGCCCCATTTCCTCGCCCTTCTGGGCCAGGTGCATGAGGTAGCTCGGCGTGCCCACGTAGCCTGTGGCACGCAGCTTCTGCATGATCTCGAGCTGGGTGGTGGAGTTGCCCGGACCGGCCGGCACCACGGCGCAACCGAGGTTTTTAAGCGGCTCTTCGAACATGAGCCCGGCCGGGGTGAGGTGGTAGTTGAAGGTGACCTGGACCAGATCCCCGGAACGGAAGCCGCTGGCGTAAAAGCCCTCAGTCCAGCCCCAGTAGTCGTCCTCGCGGTCCTCGGGGTCGAAGATGGGGCCCGGGGACAGGAAGATGCGGCGCAGCTCGCCCATGTCCTTGGTTAAAAGTCCGCCCAGGCGGGGGCCCATGGACTGGAGGAAGATGAGCTCTTTTTTCTTGAGAATGGGGATGTGCTTGAGGTCCGAGAGCGTCTTGAACTTGGATGCCTGGAACTGGGCGCGGTCAAAACGTTTCTTGACGTCCTCGGAATAACGATAGGCGTACGAAAGCAGGTCCTTGATCTGGATCTGGTAGTATTGCCGGCGTTCGGATTCGTCGAGCACTTCCCGGCGGGAATAGATGCCCTCGGTACGGTCCTTTCGGGTCATGACTGATCTCCTTATGAAGGCGAAATCCCGAGGCGGGAAAAAGGAAGGCTTTATAACCTAGGCGGCTGGAAAGTTCAAGCAGTCCGTTCCCCGGGGACCCGGCATGGCGCGTTCCACGGCGGCAAGCAGGCTTTGGCGGGTGACGGGCTTGGTTATGGCGTTGGTCAGGCCGGCGGAAAGGACGCGTGGTGGATGTTCCTCGACGGCGGCCTGGGCGTACAGGCCGATGATGGGGATGTCGTCCGGCACGCCCTCGATTCTCCCGGAACGGATGCGCGCGATGCACTCCAGGCCCTCCGCGCCGGTCATCTGGATATCCAGGAGGATCATGTCCACCGGGCGACAGGGCAGAATATCCCGCAGCTTGTCGATGGTGTCGGCCAAAAGGACGCTATAGCCGCGGTCTTCCAGGATGCGGCGTACGAGCAATTGACTGACGGGCTCGCTTTCGACAAAGGCGATGGCCGCGCCCTGGCAGCGCAGGGGGGATTGGCGGGAGCGCCCGGCATCGTGCGCGTTTTGGCGCGGCTCGGGGTGGCGAAAAACAGTCGTGAAGGAAAAGGCGCTTCCCTGGCCGGGCACGCTGCGCAGCCGCATGCCCCCGCCCATTTTTTCCACGATCTCCTTGGAGATGGACAGGCCAAGCCCGGTGGCGCCGTAGCGTTTGCTCAGAAAATTTTCCGCAATGGCGAAGCGTTCGAAGATTACGTGCTGTTTATCCTGGGGAATGCCGATGCCGGTGTCGACCACGGTGAACTGCAGGGTGGAGCTTTCCCCGTCGTTCGTCGTGGACAGTCGGGAAACATGCACCGCCACCGAGCCCTCATCCGTGAACTTTACGGCGTTGCCGATGATGTTGAGCAGCACCTGGCGCAGCCGGGCCACATCGCCGACCAGGACTTCCGGGACGTCCGCGTCCACCACGACCGAGAAGGCCAGCCCGCGCCTCGCCGCATCCTCGTCGCAGGCCTCGAAAAGGTCGGCCAGCCCCAGGCGCAGTTCGAAGGCTTCCTCGGCCAACTCCAGGCGGCCCATGGAGATGTTGGTCATTTCCAGCAGATCGTTGACCACGCCGAGCAACTGGTTGGAGGCGTCCATGGCCAGTTCCAGGAACTGGCGCTGCCGTGGCCCCATTTCGCCCTGGAGCAGCAGGCTTAACATTCCCATGATGCCGTTTAGGGGGGTGCGCAGTTCGTGGCTCATGTTGGCCAAAAACGTTTGCTTGGCCGCGCCGGCCTTGGCGGCCGAACCGATAAAGGCGGTGAATTCCCTGTAAAAGGCCTTGAGCGTGGCATGACGGTCGGCCGGTACGCAGGGAATCTGAGCCAGGGCGGCGTCGGCGGCGGTGGAGCGCCCGCGCAGGCGTTCCCGGTCTCCGGCATGGAGGAAATACGGCCCGAGGGTGAGTACGCCCGTGTGCTCGTCGTCAAAGGGCACGGCGAACCGCCGCACGGTCATCCCGAGTGGGCAGGCCGCGGTGGGCTGGCCCCCGTCCAGGGGAATCCGCTCCGGAAAAGTCAGCAAGGGGCAGACCCCGCGCTCGGCGAATTCCCGGTGCAAAATGACATGGGCCTCCTGCCCGGGGTCGGGCCAGACGGGAATATCGGCCGCCGATTGGACGGCCACGGGGATGCCAAGCAACGATGACAGGGGATCGAGCAGGCGTTTTATGGACTGGGGCGGCTCGGCGCAGAGCACAATATGGGGCATGGTATGAGCCTTAGCTGTTGACACTGCCGAGGTCAATCGCCTTCGGCACTTTCCTGCGTTGTTCCGTTTTCCGGGGCAGGGTCCCAGCCTTCGGGCACGGCAGGCAGCGGCTGCGGGCGTTTGTAGGCCTCGCGACCGCCATGACGGGCGAAAACCAGAAAGCCCGTGTGGGCCACCATGCGGTCCTCCGGCCGCAGCCGATCGGCTACGGGCTTGTAATGGCGCACAAGGATTTCAAGCACCTCGACGTCATCGAAGGGGGACGTTTCCAAGGCGCGCAAAAGATCGCTGATCTGATTGACCGTGGGCAGCAAAAAGCCCACCGGCGCGCCAGGGCGCACCACCTCGGCGGCGGCGTCAAGATGGTCCCAGGGCGTGCGCACGTCGAGAAAAAGCGCGTCCGCGCCCGACGGATCGGTCAGCGGATTGCCGGGAATGTGCGTTTCCGGATAGAATCCGGTGGTGATGTCGTGGTGAAACCGGCTGACCCGGTCGGCAAGTCCCACGGCCTCGAGGTTATCGCCGGAGAGTTCGTAAAATTCCGGACGCCGTTCGAACGTGTAGACCCGGCCCGTCTCGCCCACGTGCCAGGCCAGGGCCAGGGTCAGGCCGCCGGAGCCACTGCCGGCCTCGATGACGCGTATCCCCGGCCCGATGCCCAATTTGAGCAGGACATAGCCGATCTCCTTGGGGTACATGATCTGGGTGGAGCGCTTGACGCCTTTGACCAGATCGTATGTCGACGGGCGCAGGATGCGAAACGTGTGGCCGAGGTGGGTCGTGACCGCGCCGCCGCAGCCCGCGGCGTCCACGTCCGTAAACCGGATCATGCCTTCCTGGGTGTGCAGGACCATATCCGGCGTAAACCGCTTCAGATATCGCTTGCCCTTGGGAGAGACCAGAAGTATCAAATCGCCTTGTTTCACGGTATGCTCCGTATGCCGTATGATCGATGGCCCTTGTCCACGCCCGGGGCTGCCCTGTCAAGCTGTCTGCGACGCGACAAGGAGGATCGCGCCACGAACGCACATAAATTCATTTTTGGCCCGGTTCGCTCGGGCCGCCTCGGGTTGTCGCTGGGGTTGGATCTGCTTGGCGCAAGAATTTGCACCTTCGACTGCCTCTATTGCGAGGTGGGTCCGACCGACACGTTGACCGTTTCCCGCAAGCCCTATATCCCGGCCGCGCGTCTCCTTGAGGAACTGGCGGCCGTGAAGGCGGCGGGATGTGGCCCAATCGACGCAATTACCCTTGGCGGGCTCGGCGAACCGACGCTCAATACCGATTGTGGCGCGATTATCGCCGGAGCCAAGGAACTTTTCCCGGACGTCCCTGTGGCCGTGCTCACCAATTCGAGCCTGCTGTCCGATCCGCAGGTGCGCCGCGACATCGCCGGGGCCGATATTGTGCTGCCCTCCATGGATACGCTTGTCGCGACCGAGTACCGCCGCGTCAACCGTCCCCATCCGTCCATGGATCTGGCCGCCATTCGCCGGGGGCTGCTCGAGTTCCGGTCCGGGTACGCCGGCCGGCTGTTCCTGGAAGTCCTGCTTTTGGCCGGCGGGAACGATACGGAAGAAAACTTGGAATTGTTGCGGGAATTTTGCCGGGAACTGGCCCCGGACCGGGTGGATGTGGTCACCATGTCCCGCCCGGGGGCGCATCCCGGAGCCGCCGCCGCCGCGTCCGAGGTCCTGGTCCGTTTCCGGCAGGCGCTTGGCGTTACGGCGCCTTCGCCCGCCGGAGAGGCTTTCGAAGGCCATGGACCGGCCGCCCTGCGCGCCCGGGTCCCTGCCGCCGGCCAAGCGGACGATCTCGCGGCCCGCATCGCCGCATCCGTCACCCGGCGTCCCCAGACGGCCCAGGGCCTGAGCCTCGCCCTGGGGCAAACGCTTGCCGACGTGCAGGCGGCCCTCGATACCCTGGAGCGGGACGGCGCGGTGCGCCGTGAGCGCGCGGGCGAGGAAATCTTTTACTCCGGTTAAACCGGATAATAGCAAATTTCGCCCCGGCGGACCTCCGCCGGCGGCAAGGAGTTTTTGTGTGATGAGCAGAGGAAAGAAACGCAAACAGAAGATGTTTATCAGCGTGCTGCCCGGTGAACAGGTCGAGGTGGCCGTGTCCGAGGATGGCCTGCTGTTGGAATATTACGTGGAGATGGTGCACCAGGCCAAGACGCGGGGGCACATTTACAAGGGCCGCATTCACAACATCGATCCGGCCTTGCAGGCGGCGTTCATCAATTACGGCGCCGAGCGCAACGGTTTTTTGCAGATCGACGAGGTGCACCCCGAATATTACCAGATCGTCCACACCGGGGAGCGCCGCCCCAAATATCCGCCCATCCAAAAGGCGCTCAAAAAGAACCAGGAACTGCTCGTCCAGGTGGTCAAGGAACCGACCGGCCACAAGGGCGCGTTTCTCACCACCTACCTGTCGCTGCCGGGCCGCTATTTCGTGCTGACGCCCGGGCGCGAGCAGCGCGGCGTTTCGCGCAAGATCGAGGACGAAGCCGAACGCAAGCGGCTCAAGGAAGCCATCTCCGGGCTCAAGCTGGAAGAGGGGCTCGGCATCATCGTGCGCACCGCCGCCCTGTCCCAGTCCAAGACCGCCCTGGAGCGCGACCTGTCCTATCTGAAGCGCCTGTGGAAGGACGTGCGCCAGCGCGGCACCACGGCCGAGACGCCAAGCCTCATTTACCAGGAGCTGGACCTGGCCTCCCGGGCCGTACGGGACTATCTGACCGACGAGGTGGGCGAGATCTGGGTGGACGAGCCGGAAACCGCCGACCGGGTGGCGGAGATGGCGTCCCTGATCTACCCGCGCCGTCCGAGCATCGTCAAACAGCACACCGACATGGACGTGCCGCTTTGGGACCGCTTCAACCTGCGCAAGCAGATCGAACAGCTCTACGGCCGCGAGGTGACGTTGCCGAGCGGCGGCGTGCTGGCCTTCGACCATGCCGAGGCGCTGACCGCCGTGGACATCAACTCCGGCAAGATCGGCGGCGAATCGAATTTCCGCGAAATGGCGCTCAAGACCAATGCCGAGGCGGCCGAGGAAGTGGCCCGCCAGCTGCGCCTGCGCGACATCGGCGGTCAGGTGGTCATCGACTTCATCGAGATGAAGGACCGCAAGCACGTGGCCGAGGTGGAAAAGACCCTGCGCGCGGCGTTTAAAAGCGACCGGGCCCGCACCGACGTCGGCCGCATCTCGCGTTTCGGGCTCCTCGAGATCGTGCGCCAGCGCCTGGGCTCCTCGGCCCTATCCATCACCTCCGAGACCTGCCCGCACTGCAAGGGTTCGGGCCAGCGGCGCAACCACGAATGGCAGGCGCTGACCGTGCTCAAGGATATCTACCGCCAGATGCGCAAGGATTCCGGCCAGGAGTGTGTCACGGCCAAGGTGTCCGAGGAACTGGCCCTGTACCTGCTCAATTACAAGCGGGCCCGGCTCTCGGCCATGGAAGAGGAATTCAAGAAAAAGATCATCATCGCCGCCTTGTAAGACTATGCCCGAACGCCTGTTGCTGCATATCTGCTGCGGGCCTTGCGCCATCGCGCCCTTATTGCGCCTCCACGAGGCCGGACTGCATGTGGTGGGACTTTTTTACAACCCCAACATCCAGCCGGTGATGGAATATCTGCGCCGCCGCGATGCCCTGGCCGAGGTGGCGGCGCGGCTCGACGTGGACGTGCTCTACGACGATTACGACCCGCTGCCGCATCTGCGCCGGTCGGTCGCCGACCCGGACGCGCGCTGCCGGCCCTGCTGGGACGAGCGGCTGGCCCGCACGGCCGAAACCGCCCGACGCATGGGCTGCGACGCCTACTCCTCCTCGCTGCTTTACAGCAAATACCAGGACCACGGCGTGCTCAAGTCCCTGGGCGAGAAGCAGGCCGCGGCCCATGGCGTCCCGTTTTACTACCGTGATTTTCGCGTCGACTGGGACGAGGGGGTGGCCCTTTCCAAGGAATGGGGCATCTACCGGCAGCCGTACTGCGGCTGCGTCCTGAGCGAATTCGACCGCTTCTCCAAAAAACTGCGCCGCCCGCCTGTGGTGGCGCGGTAGTTTTTTTGCCTCCGGCGGCCAGGGGGAAACTTTTTGGGAAAAGTTTCCCCCTGGACCCTCTTCAAAAACGTTCAATAGGGAATCTGGATAATCGCCGGATACGTCGTGAGATGCTCTTTCATTGCGGGAGGGCATGGCGTCGTTGTTTGTTGCAGGGGCGCGGCTTCGTACTGACGGGGTGGGATTGCTGTTGGGTATTGGGTATGGGGCGTGTGTCCAGGGCCGGCGGGGGGAGGACGGACGCGAAGGCGTATTCTTCGAATATGCGCCGCACGCGGTGGTCCTGCCCCCGCCGGCCTGCCATCAGAATAATCACATAACTGCACAAGTGGTTGTCCCCCCCCTCCGCCGGCCGGTCGGTCGCATAACCACTCTTACGGGAATATGGCATGCATGAAGCAACATGGATGATCGTCCTGGCCGTCGGGCTCGATCTGGCCCTGGCCGATCCGCTCTGGCTGCCGCATCCGGTGCGGGCCATTGGCGCGGGCTATGCGGCCCTGGACGCGCTGGCCGACCGGTTGGGCCTGCGCACGCGCCTTTTTGGGGTCTGCTGCGTGGCGCTGGTTGCGGCGGCGAGCGGCGGCGTCGTCTGGCTGGCCGGCCGGATACCGGGCATCGATTTTTTGTGCGCGATCTATTTCGCCTATGCCGGCCTGGCCTTGGGCGGGCTTTGGCGCGAAGGCCGCAAGGCAGCGGCGCTGCTTACAAAAAATCAGGTGGAAGCGGCCCGGACGGTCGTTGCCGGGCTGGTCAGCCGGGACGTGACCGGCCTCGATGCGGCCGGGCTGTGGCGGGCCCTGGCCGAAACCGTGGCTGAAAATGCCAACGATGCCTTCGTGGCGCCGTTTTTTTGGCTGGCCGTGGCCGGACTGCCCGGACTTTGGGCATACAAGGCCATAAGCACCGCCGACTCCATGTGGGGCTACCGCACGCCGCGCTACCGCGACCTGGGCTGGTTCGGGGCCAGGGCCGACGATGTCCTGGCCTGGCTGCCGGCGAGGATAACCACCCTTGGCATGTGGATTGCTTCCAGGATCATGGGGCTGGGCAGGGGCGTGCGCTTCGACGATGTCGCCGCCGACGCGAAAAAAAGCGCCAGTCCAAACGCCGGCTGGCCCATGGCTGCCGCGGCCTGGCTCTGTGGCGCGTCCATGGGAGGACCGTCCGTGTATTTTGGCCAACTGGTGCGCAAGCCGGCCTTGGGGCCTGTCGGCAGACCCTGGGATGCAAAACGGTTTGCAATGCTGCTGCGACTGGTATTGTTTGCAAGCGGAATTGTTGTCGTAGTAACTGTTTTATTGTAACAGCAATAGCATGTGGACAATTCCGAATTATTCCCCCTGTGCGTATTTCGAGCCCTGCCGGGTGATGGTGTGTTTCGGATTTTTATCGGACGAGATGGGTTTTTTGTTGACGCAAACAAAACTCCGGTGCTAGACAGTAAGGTACGATTTTTTCAGGAGGGCAGACGTATGGGATTTGAAGGCACCGTCAAGTGGTTCAGTGACAAGAAGGGCTATGGTTTCATCATGCGCGAAGGTGAGGACGACGTGTTTGTTCATTACTCGTCCATTGAGGGAGACGGGTTTCGTACCTTGCGCGAAGGCGAACTTGTGCAATTCGAAATCATCCAGGGTGAGCGGGGGCCCAAAGCCACCAATGTGGTGAAAAACGCCTGACCGCCGCTCTATAATCCCACGAAAAAAGCCCCCGGCGCCGCATGGCGCCGGGGGCTTTTGATTTGGAGAAGGGCCGGTCAGGCGCCGAGGGCCTTGGAGCGGTCACGCGAGGCGGCTACGGCGTCGATGACTGCCGCACGCACGGCCTTGCGGTCGAGGTGCATGAGCGCCTCGATGGTGGTGCCGGCCGGCGAGGTGACCATCTCGCGCAGTACGCTCGGATGATGCCCGGACTCGGCGACCAGCTTGGCCGTGCCCTCGATAAGGCCGGAAACGATATCCGTGGCCTTGTCCCGGGGAAAGCCCACGAGCACCCCGGATTCGATGAGCGCCTCCATGAAATAGAGGACGTAGGCCGGGCCGGAGCCGGCAAGGCCGGTGAAGGCGTCGAAGAGCTTTTCCTCGAGCACGTAGGTGCGGCCAAGCTTGTTAAAAAGCCCGTGGACGAAGGCCCGGTGCGCCTCGCCCAGCTTCGGGTCCTCCAGGCACAGGGCGAACTGGCCCGCGCCGACCAGGGCCGGGGTGTTGGGCATGATGCGCACCACCGGGCATTTGCCGGAGGTCAGCTCCCGCAGCCGGGTCATGGTCACGCCGGCGACGATGGAGCAGACCACCGCCTCGGGCCGCAGATGCGGCGCCAGGGCCTTCATGGCCGAGGCGAGGTACTGGGGCTTGACGCACAGGATCAGGTAATCGGCCCCCGCCGCCAGCGCCTCGGGGGTCGCGGCCGGCGCGGCCAGATTCTTGTCGGCCAGGGCCTTCACCTTGGCCGGGTCCACGTCGTAGGCCAGGGCCGAGACGTCGGGAACGGCGGCAAGGCCCTTGATGATGGCCCCGCCCATGTTCCCCGCGCCGAGAAAACCGATGACGGCGGCCATGGCCCTAACCCACCATTTCCAGGGCGCTGAAGAAGTAGGACGTCTCGAAAGCGGCGGTTTCCGGGGCGTCGGAGCCGTGGACGGAGTTTTTCTCGATGTCCAGGGCATAGGTCTTGCGGATGGTGCCTTCCTCGGCGTTGGCCGGGTTGGTGGCGCCCATGAGCTTGCGGTAGCGGGCGATGGCGTCGTCGCCTTCGAGGATGGAGACGACCACCGGGCCGGAGATCATGAAGTCCACCAGGCTGCCGAAGAACGGGCGTTCCTTGTGCACGGCGTAAAAGCCCTCGGCCTCGGCCTTGGACAGCTGGATCATCTTCATGGCCACGACCGTAAGCCCTGTGTCCTGGATCATTTTGAGGATGGCTCCGGCCAGATTGCGGGAGACGGCGTCGGGCTTGATGATGGAAAGGGTACGTTCCATGGGTGTTGCTCCTTGCGTTTTATTGGAATGTCCGGCCTTGGTTGGATGGTGTCATGTCATGACACGGCCGGGCAGGGCGGATTTATCGTGAATCGCGTGCCATGGCAAAGGGTGAATCCAGTCCGCACTCGCCTGCCTGGCCTTGGCCGTATGAGGAGACTTTTTCTCGTGCGGGGATGTTAGCGTTATGAAATTTCGGAAGGGGAGAGCGCGAGAGGAGAGAACCCTTTGTAATGGGCTTCCCCTCTCGCATTTTTTTTCTCAACGCGCGCCGGCGATGACCCGGAGAATCGCTTCGCGGTCGACCATGCCGAGCAGCTTGCCCGCGTCGTCCACGACCACCAGCCGCTTGACCTTGGCCGCGAGCATTTTTTGCAGCACTTCCATCAGGGTCGCGTCCTCGTGGATGGTAAGGACGTTTGGTTCCATGACCTCGGCCGCCGAACCGGTGGGGCAGGCGCCGGCCTCCTCGGGCTTGCCGAAGGAGAAAAGGGCTTCCACCAGGCCGGGTTTCCGGGCCGGACCGCAACGCCGGAGCAGGTCGCTGTCGAGAACGATGCCGCGCACCGTCCCGTCCGCGTCAACGACGACCACGCGCCGAAGCGGCGAGGCGACGATGGCGGCCACCACTTGGTGCAGCGGCGTGTCCGGGGAGGCCGCGGGCACGTCGGTGATCATCACGTCCCGGGCCTGCTGGAAAAGTCCGGCCGTGAAGCGCGGCAAGGCCTGGGCCGAGGGGGCCAGGTCCGAGGCCGCGCGCAGGATGTCCACCCGGCTGACCAGCCCCACGAGCTCGCCCGCGGCGTCCACCACCGGAAGCCGTTTGAGGCCTTTCCCGGTCATGAGCTGGGCCGCGTCGCGAAGGCTCGTCCGGTCATTGATCGTCACAACCGGGCTGGTCATGACCTCGCCGGCGGTGCGTCCCGAAATCTTGTCGCGCTCGTTTTTGCGGATATCCTCGGGCAGGATGTCCTGCAGGGAAAGCCGCGCCGCCATGCCGCCGCGCATGAGGACGTCCCCGCCCGTGACGATGCCGGCCACTGCGCCGTCGGGTTCGATGACCAGCACCGCTTTGTTGTCGTGGGAAACGAGCATGTCCATGACCACCGGCAGCGGCGTGTCCCGACTCGCCGTGGCCACGGTGGTGGCCATGACGTCGCGCACCCGGACCGGGCAATGGAAGCGCGCGGTGATGCCGCTTTGGCGTGTGATGAGCCCGCCCCTGATCACGGCCTCGATGCGGGGCAGCACGGCATCGATGCGCTCGGGGCGGTCGACGATCTCCACCACCATGGGCAGGTCCTCGGACAGGCGCAACAATTTGGCCGTGTGGACGAGGCTTCCGGCTCCGAACCCGAGCACCCCGCGCAGCACGGTGGCTCCGGCCGCGCCGTGCCGGCGGGCTTCCTCCACGATCACCTCATAGACAGGCCGCCCGTCGCTGCGGTCGGATTCGCCGCAATACACGCGCAACACTTCCACCTCGGCGTATTCCGTCATGGCTTTCTCCCAAGGCAGGCGTCAGCATCCCGTCGCGGACGCCGATCCCCCGCATTCTACGCTACAACATCCGGCCAAGCATCAGCCCGCCGAAAAGGGCGGCAAAGCCGAGCACGGTCTGGAAACCGACATTGGCCAGGGCTACCAGGTAGCGGCCTTCCCCGATCAGGCCGCCGCTTTCGAAAATGAAGGTGGAAAAGGTGGTGAACGCGCCCATGAACCCTGTGAGGATGATGGCCCGGGTTTCGGCGCGGATGAGCATCCGGCCTTCGCCGAGCTGCCAGATAAAGCCGAACAGGAAGCAGCCGAGGATGTTGGCGGCCGCCGTGCCCCAGGGGAATTGCCGGCCGGCCAGACCGTACACCAGCCCGGAAATCCAATAACGGGCCAGGGTGCCGGCCGCGCCGGCCAGGGCGATAAGGCCCAGTTTTTCCAGCATCGCGCCTCTCCGGAGGCGACGGTATCGCCGCCATGCTGTGGTTGTCTCGTTCCCGGGCGTCGTCAGCGGCGTCAGGGGGTGATTCGAGGCGATTTTCAGTCGGATTGATAGCGCAGGGGGCAAAAAGGGTAAAGCAGGCGATTGACTTCACTATTCCTATCGTTAGAGTAGGAAATTGTATGGGCGCTCAAAGCGTCAAAACCCCTTTTCGCGGCACGGCAAGCGGCCTATACTGGCGCGTCGCCTGCAACCGCCAGGGCGATCGGAGGAAACTATGTGGGAATATACCGATAAAGTCAGGGATCATTTTCTCAATCCCCGCAACGTGGGCAGCCTCGATGACGCCAACGCCGTGGGCGAGGTGGGATCGCTGGCTTGCGGGGACGCGCTCAAGCTGTATCTGAAGATAAGCGACGCCGGCGTCATCGAGGACGCCCGCTTCCAGACCTTCGGCTGCGCCTCGGCCATCGCCTCCAGTTCGGTCCTGACCGAACTGCTCAAGGGCAAGACCATCGGGGAGGCTAAAAAACTGACCAACAAGGATATTGCCGATTACCTCGGCGGGCTGCCCAAGGAAAAGATGCACTGCTCGGTCATGGGGCAGGAGGCCCTGGAGGCGGCCCTGGCCGGGTATCTGGGCGAAAAGGCTCCGGAGCACGAACCCGAGGGCGAGCTGGTGTGCAAGTGTTTCGGCGTCTACGAAGGCCAGATCCGCCGGGCCATCCGTGAAAACGCCCTGACCAGCGTGGAGGAGATCACCGACTTCACCAAGGCCGGCGGCGGCTGCGGCGACTGCCAGGAACGGCTGCAAGCCATCCTGGACGAGGAGCGCGGTCGGCAGGCCGGCGCCACCGCCGGCGCGGCGAAAACGCCGGCCAGGGGACTTACCAACCTGGAGCGGGTCAAGCGCGTGACCCAGGTCATGGACGAGGAGATCCGCCCCAGCCTCAAAAAGGACGGCGGCGACATCGAACTGGTGGAAATCGAAGGCAAGACGGTGCTGGTGGCCCTTCGCGGGGCCTGCCATGGCTGTCCGGTCAGCAACGTGACGCTGACCGAATTCGTGCAAAAGCGTCTGCGGGAGCTGGTGGAGCCCGACATTACGGTCAAGGAGGCTGGCAAATGAACCCGGTGTATCTCGACAACAACGCCACGACCATGGTCGCGCCGGAAGTGCTTGCGGAAATGCTGCCCTTTTTCGGGGAGCTGTACGGCAACCCTTCGAGCATGCACACTTTCGGCGGCGAAGTGGGGCATCGCCTGAAAAAGGCCCGGGCCGACGTGGCCGAAACGCTCGGCTGCGCGCCCGGGGAGATCATCTTCACCTCCTGCGGCTCGGAATCCGACAATACGGCCATCCGCAGCGCCCTGGCCGCCCAGCCGGACAAACGCCACCTCATCACCACCCGGGTGGAGCATCCGGCCGTGCTGAGTCTGGCCAAGCATCTCGAGGAAAAAGGCTACGAGGTCACCTCTCTGGGCGTGGACGAGAAGGGCCGGCTCGATATGGGTGAACTGTCCCACGCCATCCGCAAGGACACGGCGCTGGTCTCGGTCATGTACGCCAACAATGAAACCGGGACCATTTTTCCCGTTCCGGAGATCGCCGCCCTGTGCAAGGAACGCGGCGTGCTGGTCCATACCGACGCCGTCCAGGCCGTGGGCAAGGTGGATATCGATCTGGCCAAACTCCCCGTGGATATGCTGGCCCTCTCCGGCCACAAGCTCCATGCCCAAAAGGGCGTGGGCCTGCTCTACGTGCGCAAGGGAACGCCCTACCGGCCGTTTCTTATCGGCGGGCACCAGGAGCACGGCCGCCGGGCTGGTACCGAAAATACCGCCGGCATCATCGGCCTGGCCAAGGCCATGCGCCTTGCCCACGACAACATGGCCGAGGAAAATACGCGCGTCAAAGCACTGCGCGACCGGCTGGAGCAGGGCATCCTGTCCAACGTTCCCGACACCATCGTCAACGGCGATCCGGACAACCGGCTGCCCAATACCGCGAGCATCGCTTTCAAATACGTGGAAGGCGAGGCCATCCTGCTCATGCTCGACCAGTACGGCATCTGCGCCAGCTCGGGCTCGGCCTGCACCTCGGGCAGCCTGGAGCCGTCCCACGTGCTGCGGGCCATGGGCGTGCCCTTCACCTTCGCCCACGGCTCCATCCGCTTCAGCCTTTCGCGCTACACCACCGACAGGGACGTGGATCTGGTGCTGGAGGTGATGCCCAAAGTCATCGACACCCTGCGCCGTATGTCGCCCTTCAACGAAAAAACGCCCCCCAAGCAAGCGTGCACTTGTTGAAAGGGGAAAATCTTGAGGGAAAGACAGTGCGAGAGGGGAAACCCTTTGAAAAGGGTTCTCCCCCTCTCGCGCTCTCCCTTTCCTAAAGTTTTTACCTTTACAACGTATTGCTGCGTAACATCGAGCCATTATTGAAAGTCTTGGGAAAGGAGGTCTGGGGGGAAACCTTTCTTCAGAAAGGTTTCCCCCCAGATTCATTTATTCTCCCACAAGGCCTTCGTTGCGGATTTTTTGGGCGTCCTGGCGCAGGTCGGGGCCGGGCTGCATGATGTTGTTTTCCATGCCGGGCGCGACCTGCCACCGTTTTTCCCAATGGCCGGTTTTTGGGGGGTAGTAGGGCGCGCCGTCGCAACGGCCGGCGCAGGCCGGGCAGGAGGTGTTGCACAGGCGCGACGGGGTGAATTCGGTCATGTTGCCGGTATCCACCACGCAGACCTGCCGTCCGGCCCCGTCCACGCAGACGAAAAGTCCCACCGCGCCGGCGGGGCCGGTGATGAGGAAGAGTCCCGCCAGAAAAAACGCCATTGCCGCAACGATGCGAACCCGTGCCATGATCTGCCTCCGTGCGTCAGGCGAGGCGTTCGATATCCGCCCCGACGTTGCGCAGTTTGACTTCCACCGCCTCGTAGCCGCGATCCAGGTGGTAGACGCGCTGGATAAGCGTTTCGCCCTTGGCGGCCAGGCCGGCCAGGACCAGCGAGGCGCTGGCCCGCAGGTCCGAGGCCATGACCGGCGCGCCGGTTAAGCTTTTCACGCCGCGAATAAAGGCGCTTTGGGCCGAGATGCGAATCTGCGCGCCGAGGCGCACCAACTCCTGGACGTGCATGAAGCGATTCTCGAAAATGGTTTCACGCACCGAGCCCGCGCCCATGGCCACGCACATAAGCGCCATGATTTGCGCCTGCACGTCGGTGGGAAAGCCGGGATAGGGCTGGGTGGCCACATCCACGCCCACGAGCTGCTCCCGGCGGCGCACCAGCACCCCGGCGTTGGTGGCCTCGAAGTGCAGGCCCATTTCCCGCAGTTTGGACACCACGGCGTCGAGTTCCATGAACGGGCAGCATTCGAGCCTGAGTTCGCCGTCGGTGATGGCCGCGGCCATCATGTAGGTGGCCGCCTCGATACGGTCGGGCATGACGCTATACGAGCCGCCCCCAAGCCGGGAGACTCCCTCGATGGTGATGATCGCGGTGCCGTGGCCGGTGATCTTCGCGCCCATGGCATTGAGGAAATCGGCCAGATCGGCCACTTCCGGTTCGCGGGCGGCATTTTCGAGCACCGTCGTGCCTTCGGCCAGGCTTGCGGCCATAAGCAGGTTTTCCGTGCCGCCGACGGTGGGGAAGTCGAAGACGATATGCGCGCCGGTCAGCTTGTCGCAACGCCCCTCGATATAGCCGGCCTCCAGGTTGAAGGTCGCGCCCATCTTTTCCAGGGCGGTCAGGTGCAAATTGACGGGCCGCGCGCCGATGGCGCAACCGCCGGGCAGCGCCACCCGGGCCTGTCCGACCCTGGCCAAAAGCGGGCCGAGGACCAGCACCGAGGCGCGCATGGTGCGGACGAGGTCGTAGGGGGCCTCGGGACTGAGCTTTTGGCTCGGTTCCAGGGTGACGGTGTTGCCGTCGAAGGTGGACGGGCAGCCGAGCATATCGAGGAGCCGCAGCGTGGTGTGGATGTCGCGCAGCCGGGGAACGTTTTCGATGACTGCCGGTTTGGTGAGCAAAGGCGCGGCGAGCAGGATGGGCAGGGCCGCGTTTTTCGAGCCGCTGATGCGCACGGAGCCGAAAAGGGGTTTGCCGCCCCGGATAAGCAGTTTGTCCATGTATGTGATCCTTGGCTGAATTGCGTGATAGTGGCAAGGGCGACGGCGCGCTTGCACCAACCACGATACCCTGGGGGAAGGATATGGGCAAGAGAATGAAAAAGATGTTGACGGGACGGTGGGGTGGGGCTAAAGAAATCGTTCTCCAGTCGATGGTGGCTGTAGCTCAGTTGGTAGAGTCCCAGGTTGTGGCCCTGGTTGCCGTGGGTTCGAGTCCCACCAGTCACCCCACCAAATTCCTTGCAAAAGGCCCGGTTACAAACCGGGCCTTTTCGTTTTCCTCGCCTATTGCGAGCAGGTGGCGAAAAGGTCGTCTGGGCTCGGGGTGGAGCGCGTTTCCTTCCACGTTCACTTGCCCCGTGGTGGTCACCAAAACGCACGGTGCCGACCACAAGGGGCGGACCTCACAAAAAAACATATCGGCGGGTTCTATGATGAGGGCGACTACCCGGAAAAAACGAGGGCCGCCGGCCGTGATGTTGAACCAGAGAAAACCTGAGAGCGCCTGCAGGTGGCTGGACCGCTATCTGTGAAAACTTGTGCCCGGCGCTGGCGCCGCATGTGGACCTGTTAAAACCAGTCATCCCACGCGCGAGTAGGGGCTAGGTCATTTCCCAATAATGAAATCAAAGCTTTCGTCGGCAATTTTCCCAGAACCAGAACCGGAGAAACCGCCAGTGACAAAGGCGAATGTGCCCAGCCGCCCGTCTTCGCACTGAACTTTGCCGCTGCCTTTACTCCAGCTTTCAAAGGCAAAATTGCCCATACAGGCTATACCCTTACTTGTCGCGAGCTTTAAATTCCCTTCGCCGTTGAGATGCACTGTCGCCGTTCCGGTGAAAGTCTCGGTGCTGTTTTTCACTGCACCGCGGATTGGAAGAGACATTGCTTGAACAGCAGAAATGCTGATAAATAACATTAGGATTGATGTAACGATAAATGAAAAAAAAGTCTTAAATAAATAGGGTGCGCAAATATTCACTTTGAATAACCTCTTGAATAACATCCGGAAAAAAATGCTGCGCAGCAGTATTGTAGAAAATACGCCTGTGGGCATCGAATTTTATCACTATCGCACTAGCAAACTGGGCGGTGGTTATCATGTCGGCCCGTATTTGTCACCGAATTGTTGCGTGCCCGTTTGATTGCCGAGACACCGTAGGTCGCCCGTCTTGTCGGGTCCTGTTTCAGGATAGGTGAAAATCTCTCTGCATTGTTTTCAACCCGGAGGGGTGGCATCGTTTTCGAGACACCCCAACTTGAGCATTGTTGCTGAGAGGTCGCTTTCCGGGCTTTTCTGGTTACTGCCGTGCCCGTGCAAAGCATTTGTCCGTATTGCTTCCCGTGCCCCGGGACTGGGGACCTCCAGGCAAAGTTTCCATGGAGGTTACCACCAATTTTTCCCCACGAGGGCTGGCAACCGGACGGGGGGAAAGTCTGGAGCCGCCATGCCGGGAACCGGCCCGCTCCATTTGCTTGGAATTTCGTTCTGATTTTTGGGTCCGTATCTTCGGGGACCCGGCCTCGCCCGGATCACCTCATCCGCAGGCTCACATACTCCAAGACCCGTTCCCGCATGTGGTAGACGGACGGCGCGTCCAGCCCTCGCTGGTGCAGCTCCCGGACTTCGTCATGGCGGCGACCTTTCGCAATGTGGCCCCGTCACGCGGGATGTCGGCCCTTTCTTGTGCCCCGGAAGAAATGCCCGGCTGGCTTGGTCCCAATTTTGTCGGACAATTTTGTTTCTTGAAACAACAATTGTGTACGATAGCAGGTGACGAACTGTCGACTTGAGCGATTGGCCCACGCCCTCCGTGTTTGCCTTCCCAAACTTTGCCCCAGGCACAAGCCAGGCCATTAGCCCGTTGGATCGGAGTCTGGCGTATCACTATAACATGTCGTTATAAATACAATTTTGTTAATTTTTGCACGCCATCCGAACGCACGGCGTACGGATCTTCGCCACCGCCCCGTAACGGTCTTTCTTGCCATGCTCCAGACCCTTGGCATGTCCGATGCAAATACTCCCTGTTATTTCGCGAAGCTGGGCCAAGATCTTGCCCAACGGGTTCACGGCCGGGACAGCCCCCCGAGGGAGGGGACGTCCATCCCCATTTTCACATTACTGGAGGTCGGAGTTATGAGTGGTGACAAATCTACGCAACTGGAACGAAAGCTAGGCCCATGGATGTTGTGGGGACTCGGAGTTGGCTACGTGATCTCCGGGGAATACTTTGGCTGGAACCTGGGACTGGAACAGGGCGGTACGCTGGGCTTGGCCATTGCCACCGGATTTATCATCCTCATGTATCTGACCTTCACCTTCTGCTACACGGAGTTGGCCTGCGCCATCCCCAAGGCTGGCGGGGCGTTTGATTACGCCACCCGGGGACTGGGCCGGAAAATCGGCGTTCTGGCGGGCATCGCCCAGGTCATCGAATTCGTGTTCGCGCCACCGGCCATCGCCGCCGCCATCGGCGCCTACTTCAACCTGTTTTTTCCCGATGTGCCTTCCACGGAAATCGCCATCGCCGCCTATATCCTGTTCACGGCCCTGAACATTTACGGCGTTCAGGCCGCCGCCGGGTTCGAACTGTTTGTCACCGTGCTGGCGGTTGGCGAACTTTTGCTCTTTTGCGGCGTCACCGCCCCCAGCTTTCACTGGCAAAATCTGACCACCAATGCCCTTCCTCACGGCATAAGCGGCGCCTTCGCCGCCATCCCCTTCGCCATCTGGTTCTTCCTGGCCATCGAGGGCGTGGCCAATGTGGCCGAGGAAACGGTCAATCCCCAGCGCAACATCCTCATCGGATTCGGCTCGGCCATCCTCACCTTGGTGGTCCTGGCCGTGCTCACCTTTGCCTGCTCCGTGGGCGTGTCCGGCTGGGAAGCCATTGTCTACCCCACCCCGGGCGCGGCGCCCTCGGACTCCCCCCTGCCTCTGGCCCTGAGCCACATCGTGGGCAACAGCCATCTGCTCTACCACATGCTTATTTTCGTGGGCCTTTTCGGGCTCATCGCCTCCTTCCACGGCATTATCCTGGCTGCCGGCCGGGCCGTGATGGAAATGGGCCGGGTGGGCTACATGGCCCCGATACTCGGGAAGGTGAGCAAGCGTTTCAAGACGCCGGCCAATGCGCTGATCGCCAACATGGTGGTGGGCATCATCGCCTTGCTTTCCGGCAAGACCGGGGACATCATCACCCTGTCGGTGTTCGGCGCCCTGACCCTTTACGTCATTTCCCTGATTACCTACTTCGCCCTGCGCCGCAACGAACCGGACATGCCCCGGCCCTTCAAGGCTCCCTTCTACCCCGTGGCCCCGGCCGTGGGTCTGGCCATCGCCGTGCTGTGCCTGGTGGCGGTGACCATCTACAACCTCTCGCTGGCGGTGATCTTCTTCGCCATTCTGTCTGCCTCCTACCTCTACTTCAGACTCTTCTCCAAGGATGCCAGGGAAGAAGAGGTGCAGGAAGAGGGCGTGCTTGAACCGGTCTTCGTCGAGGAGAAATAACGACCGCCGCGAGAACCGCCCCCCGCGCGCCTTCCCGAACAGAGGCGCGCGGGGGGACGCAACCCAAACCCCAAGAGGGCAACAGCTGTGTACTCCCTGACCATCGGCCCTCGCCGTTACAGCTTTGACGGGCTGCGCCAGCTGTTGGCCAAGGCCACGCCCGAACGCTCCGGCGACCAGCTCGCCGGCATCGCCGCCCAAAGCGCCGAGGAGCGGGCGGCCGCCCAGATGCTCCTGGCCGACGTGCCGCTGGCCGCCTTTCTGGAAGAGCCGCTCATTCCCTACGAAGCCGACGAGGTCACCCGACTCATCCTGGACAGCCACGACGCCGCGGCCTTTTCCCCGGTCAAGCACCTGAGCGTTGGAACCTTTCGCGAATGGCTGCTTTCGGACCAGGCCGACGAGGCCAGCCTGGCGGCGCTGGCTCCGGGGCTCATGCCCGAGATGGTGGCGGCCACCTCCAAGATCATGCGCAACCAGGACCTCATCCTGGTGGCGGCAAAGGCGCGGACCGAATCGGCCTTCCGAACCAGCATCGGCCTGCCCGGCCGCCTGTCCACCCGGTTGCAGCCCAACCATCCCACGGACGACCCCAAGGGCATTCTGGCCACGATCATCGATGGCCTGATCCTGGGCTCCGGCGATGCCTGCATCGGTATCAATCCGGCGACGGACAATCTTCAGGGTGTCATCCGTCTCCTGGTCATGCTCGACGAACTGCGCCAAAGCTACGCCATCCCCACCCAAAGCTGCGTGCTCACCCACGTGACCACCACCATCGCGGCCATGGCCAAGGGCGCTCCGGTGGACCTGGTGTTCCAGTCCATCGGCGGCACCGAGGGCGTCAACGCCAGCTTCGGGGTGAACCTGGCCCTCCTGGAGGAGGGACGCCAGGCAGCCCTGGCCCTGGGACGCGGAACGGTTGGGAACAACGTCATGTATTTCGAGACGGGGCAGGGCTCGGCACTTTCGGCGAACGCGCATCACGATGTGGATCAGCAGACCATAGAGGCCCGGGCCTATGCCGTGGCGCGGGCCTTTTCCCCGTTCTTGGTCAACACCGTCGTGGGCTTCATCGGCCCGGAATACCTCCTGGACGGCAAGCAGATCATCCGGGCCGGGCTCGAGGACAACTTCTGCGGCAAGCTCCTGGGCCTGCCCATGGGCGTGGACGTCTGCTACACCAACCACGCCGAGGCCGACCAGGACGACATGGACGTGTTGCTCACGTTGCTCGGTGCGGCCGGCTGCGCCTATATCATGGGCATTCCCGGCTCGGACGACATCATGCTTAACTACCAAACCACCTCCTTCCACGACGCCCTGTACCTGCGCCGGGTCCTGGGGCTTCGCCCCGCGCCCGAGTTCGAGGATTGGCTCGTGGACATGGGCCTTTTCGACCGCGACCTGCGGCCGCGGCCCCTGAACCGGGAGAACATGAGGTTGGGTCTTCCCCATGCCATTGCCTGAACACGATTCCAAAGCCATCGTCACGCCGGCCCCCTGGGACCGATTGCGCCAGTTTACCGCCGCCCGGGTGGCCCTGGGCCAGGCCGGCGTCAGCCTGCCCACGGCCGCCCATCTGCGCTTCACCCTGGACCACGCCAAGGCCCGGGACGCCGTGCACCACCCCCTGGATACGCCCGGATTTTTCGACGACCTGGCGAAAGAGGGGTTTGCGGCCTTGCCCCCCCTGGCCAGCCGGGTCCGGGATCGACGGGAATATCTGGCCCGGCCGGATCTGGGGCGACGCCTGTCCGAGGCCAGCGCGACGACCCTGCGTCAAGCGAACATAGCGCCTGTGGACCTCGCCATGGTCGTGGCCGACGGGCTCTCGTCCTTTGCGGTGCAGCGCCAGGTCGTGCCCTTGCTCGCCGCGTTTTCGCCCCTGGCCATGGCCAGGGGACTTCGCTGCTCGCCGGTCATCCTGGTCCAGGGCGGACGCGTTGCCGTGGGAGACGAGGTCGGGGAGATTTTGGGGGCGCGGGTGGTCATCGTGCTTATTGGCGAGCGGCCGGGACTCAGTTCGCCGGACAGCCTCGGCGTCTACCTGACCTACGCCCCGAAGCTGGGGCTGACCGACGAGCGACGCAACTGCATTTCCAACATCCGGCCCCAGGGACTGCCCCATGATCGGGCGGCCCGGACCCTGGACTATCTCGTTGCCAGGTCCCTGGCCCTGGGCCTTTCCGGAGTGGACCTCAAAGATGAGCAACAGATTACGGAAGGCGATCGTCAGGAACTCCCTGACGCGCTTTAACCTGCCAATATTTGCGCCGATACGGGTGGTGCCGGGCCGGGAGAAAATGTAACAGGAAAAGGACCCTCATATTTCTGCCCGGCCCATCCTTCCTCGAACATCTCCTCGACCCTGATCCCAAGGGTTCTCACGAGACAGCCAGGCCGCAGCGCCCATGCGCGAGACGGTTTTTAGTCCCTGGTATCCGACGCTGCGACTTTATATGCCCGGTCGCTCCCCTCTCGTGCGCAGCCGCGACAACCAGGGCCGCCGGCGATAGGACCGAAGCGAAGCCCGGGGCCGGTCCGCTCCAGCATCCAGGGCCCGCGTGTGCGTGTCGGGTCTATCCCCAAACGGCGCGCCATGCCTCATGAGGATGTCACCGGACCGGCCGTCCCTCCGATCGCGGCCTTTTGTCGGCATCGCCGTCATGCTGCAGCTCCCCGATCAGGGCGGAAAGCTCCTCGACCTGCGTGGCCACCGAGGCGACCACGTCGTTCGATTGATGCATGGCGTCGGTGGTGGTCGCAGAGATGGCGCTGATGTCCCCGATGCTTTGGTTGATGGCCTCGCTTGTGGCCGATTGTTGCTCGGCGGCCGTGGCGATGGCGTGGACCTGATCCGCCGTGGAATCCGCCAGCGCTTCGATCCGGCTCAAAATCCGGCGGGATTCCTCGGCCAGGGCGACGGTCTTGTCGATGGTCGCGGCATCGTGGTCCACGGCCTGGCTGCTGTGGCGCGTCCCGTCCTGGATATCGCGGATCGCCTTGTCCACCTCCTTGGTGGCGTGCATGGTTTTTTCGGCCAGCTTTCTGACCTCGTCGGCGACGACGGCGAATCCCCGGCCGGACTCGCCGGCCCGGGCCGCCTCGATGGCCGCGTTGAGCGCCAGCAGGTTGGTCTGGTCGGCGATATCGGAGATGATGCCAAGGATGCGACCGATGTCTTCCGTCTGCCGGCCGAGGCGCGTCATGCGTTCGCGGGCGTGGGCGGCATCGGCCTTGACCTGCTCCATGGACGCCACCACGTGGCCCATGGTGGCAGAGCCTTCCCCGGCCTTTTCCCTGGCCTTGGCGCTGTCGGCCTGGCGCGAAGCTTCCTCGGCCTTGTCCGTGGCGGCCTGGCAGGCCAGGGCCTTTTCCTCGGCTTCACGGCTTTTGGCCCGCACGCTGGCCATGGTTTCGCCAAGCCGGCCCGCCATGGCGCCTAGCGCGGCATACATGGCCGCGATCTCGTCCTTGAAGCGCGGCGTCGGCAGGCGTGCTTCATACCGGCCCGCGCTGACGGCCTGCAAAAATTCCCCGACCCGCGACAAGGGGCGAATCACCGACCGGTCCATGAAAAGCCAGATGCCGCCGACGACCAGTGTCAGGCTGGCCAGCGCCACCCAGGCGATGGTCGTTACGGTCGCGCGGGCCGGCTGCATGAGCTCCCGCTTGGCGATGCAGCTGACGAAGCGCCAGCCGGTTTGCGGCGCGTCGAACACATTGGCCACATAGGTTTCGCCGCCAAGCGCGACCTCGACCTTGCCCGCCGGACCCGAGAAAAGCGATTCCAGGGAGGCGTCCCCAAGTTCCGTCAGTTTCTTGAGGCTTCGTTGCGGCTGCCCGGTATCGGCGATGATGGTGCCGTTGCGGGTGGCCACGATGACGAAGCCGGTTTTGCCCGGACGGATATCCGCCACCATGTCGGTGATGACGGAAAGGGAGATATCGGCCGAGACCACGCCAAGGATATGGCCGGAGGCGTCGGAAAAGGCCCGGGCCGCGCTGATGGAGGCCCGTCCGTCGGTGGAGCGGAAGGGTGCGGACAGGACGGCCGTGTCCGGCGCTGCTGCCGCGGCCTTGTACCAGGCGCGCCCGCGCGGATCGTAGACGCCGCGAGGGGCGTCCGAGCTGTTGACGAAGCCGCCGAACCGGCTGCCCAGATAGACCTTGCGGTAGTTGGGATGGGACTTTTGCAACAGGCGGCAGTGCTCCCGCAATCGCCGGCCCAGGGCGTCGTCCGCGCGCGGCAGGGTGGCGACCTTGCCCGTGACGGACAGGAAGTCGGTCAGGCCGGCATCGATGCCGCGCAACTCCGGATACGAGGCCAGATGATCCATATTGGCCTTGGCCTCGTTTAAAAACAGCGCAATGGCCGTGTTCGTTTCGGCAAGATCCCTTTTGGAATCGGCAATGTAATTGTCATAGGACAAAACGACGATATCATAGGCGGTAATGCCCAGGATGCACAAAAAAGGCATGATGATGATGGCGATGACGCCGCAGAGCAGTCTGACTTTGATGGAGCATCGCATGGCTCACCTCCTTTGTCCGTTTCCCATCGACCCGGGTCCGGTGCGGCAGGGTTGCATTCCATGAAGAGAGGCCCGGCGTGTCTTTCCCTACTTGCAAGGGGCGGGCGCCTAAAAAAAACGGGGCGGCGTTTGCCTGCGCCGCCCCGTTGCGAATACGGGCAATCCCGCCGAAACAAGCGCCGAAACGCTTGTCGACGCTTCGCGCCCTAGGCTCGACCAGCGCTTTCCGCCTGACGCAAGGCCGGCCTGGGGTCGACGATATGCCGCCCCAGCGCCATGTCCTTTTTGCCGAGCCCCAGGGCCTGCCCGACAAGCTGGGCCAGATGCAGCACCGGCACGGGCTTTTCGCCGCAGGCAGCGGAGAGCGCGTCCGGCTGGTACATGTCGAGCTGCATGTGGCACAGCGGGCACGGCGTCAGCAGGCAATGGGCTCCGGCCTTGGCCGCGCTGGTCACGGCCGAGGCTGTCATGCGCATGGCCGTGTGCTCGGCCGGGAACACGGCGTGGAAGCCGCAACAGCGCAGGCGTTCCGGAATGGCCACGGGAATGGCCCCGCAGGCCCGGATGATCCGCTCCAGGCTCTGGGGATTGAGGTGGCTCTCATAGTTCATGATCTCCGGCGGCCGCACGGAATGGCAGCCGTAAAACGGGGCCACACGCAGGTTGTCCAAGGGTTTTTCGACCTTGGACGACCAATCGTCGCAGGTGTCAGCCAGAATCCACAGGAAGTGGCTGACTTCCGACGTTCCCCGGAAACGCAGGCCGATGTCGGCCAGCCGCTCGTTGACTTTGTCCATGGCCCCGGCCAGCAGCTTGGCCCGGGCCTGGCGCAGCATCAGCGCGCAGGTGCTGCAGGCGGTGACGACCGGCAGGCCCATGCTTTCGGCCAGGGCCAGGTTGCGGGCGTTGGCCAGAAGCGCCGCCTCGGGATCGACGTCCTGCACGTGGCTGGCCCCGCAGCAGGACCAGCCGGGGATTTCCACCAGTTCCATGCCGAGCCGTTTGGCCACGGCCAGGGTGGAGACGAGCGCCTCCTTGGCCGCGGCGTGGAGGACACAACCGGGAAAGAACGCGTATTTCATGGCTAGTTCCTTTCGGGGGCGATGACCTTGCGCAGGTCGTCGATGTTTTCCACGGGGGGATTGTCGGCCACGAACAGGCGGGCCGCTTCCACGACGCCGAGTTTGCCCTTGGCGAACATGCGCAGGGTGAAGGGCAGGTGCTTGGTGGCGGCGCTGGCCATGCCCTCGGTGCGGGGGACGAGCCTGACTTCGTTGAGCCGGCCGGTCTTTTCCAAGTCGGTGCGGAAGGCCTCGGCATGGCGCGGTCCCGGACCGTCGGTGTGGCCGGAAGCCACGGCCATGTGGCGCATGGCGGCGATGTCTTCCCCGGGGCGGATGTGCTTGGGGCATTTGGTGATACATTCCATGCAATGGACGCATTTCCACAGGCCGTGGGCCAGGACGCTTTCCACGTGGCGCATGGGGTCGGCCGAACGGGAGTCCTCGGCGTAGCGGGCGGCGTGGGTGAAGACGAAGGGTTCCAGGAAATCCTCTCCGGAGTCGGAGAGCTTGTTGCATTCCGAGGCGCAGCTGCCGCACAGGATGCAGTCCCACTGCTTGGCCACGGCCTGCATCTCCTTCGGGGCCTGCCGGCATCCTTTTTCGGCCGAGAATTCATGCTTGGCCAGCAAGCCCGGCTTGGCCAGACGCAGGTGTTCGATCTTTTCCTCCCACGCCACCACCAGGTCGCTTATGATCTTGGCGTTGCCAAGCGGGCTTATGCGCAGCGCCCCTTCGCCCCAGATTTTGAGCAGGTCGTCGACCATGGTGTCGCAGGCGAGCACCGCGTTGCCGTTGACCCGCACGGCGCAGGCCCCGCAGATGGCGCTGCGGCACGAGGCCGTGAAGTTGAGCGTCGGGTCCAGGTGCTCCTTGATGTGAATCAGGCAGGCGAGCACCGTCATGCCGGGCCGGTAGGCGAACGTGTAGCGCTGGCACCAGGTATCCTTGCCGTCGAACCGGTCGATGAGAAAGGCCAGGGTATCCATCAGTATTTACGCTCCTGCGGTTGATGGCGGGTGATGGCCACCGGGCGGTAGTCGAGGCGGTAGTCGCCGTCCGCGACGGTCACCAGGCTGTGCTTGAGGAAGCTTGCGTCGTCGCGGGCGGGATAGTCCTCCCGGGTATGGGCTCCGCGGGACTCCTGGCGGGCTGTTGCCGCGACCAAGGCGCACCGGGCCAGGGTGAGGAGGTTGCCCACCTCCAGGAAGTGGGCATAGGCCGTGTTGCAGACCGGATTGGCGTTGCCGACCACGGCGGTCCCGTATTCCTTTTGCAGGTCGGTCACGGCGGCCAGGGCTCCGGCGAGCTTTTCCTCGGTACGGAAGATGCCCATGCCCTCCCACAGGGTGGCGGCCAGCTTTTCGCGCAGTTCGGGCGCGGTGGGGCCGTTCTTGCGGGCGGTGGTTTCGTCGAAGTGCCCGCGCCATTTTTCGGCAATCTTCTCCAGCGCGCCGTCGCCGCCCAGGGACTTGCCCGGCACGTAGGAGGCTGCGCCGATGCCGGCCTGCTTGCCCGTGACCATGGCGTCGGCCAGGGAGTTGCCGCCCAGGCGGTTGGCTCCGTGGATGGAGACGCAGGAGCATTCGCCGGCGGCGAAAAGCCCGGGCACGGTCGTCTTCATGTGCTCGAAATCCACCACGTCGATGCCGCCCATGGAGTAGTGGGCCGTGGGGCGCACGGGAATGGGCTGCTCCACCAGGTCCAGGTTCTCGAAGAGCAGGCCCACGTGGCGGATTTGCGGCAGACGTTCCAGGATGCGTTCGCGGCCGAGATGGCGCAGATCGAGGAGCACGTGGGCCCCGAGGCCGCTGCCGTAGCCGCGCCCCTCGATGATCTCGGTCTCGATGCCCCGGGCGGTGATGTCGCGCGGGGCCAGCTCCATGCGGTCCGGGGCGTAGCGGGCCATGAAGCGCTCGCCGTCGGCGTTGACGAGGTAGCCGCCTTCGCCGCGCGCCGCCTCGGTGATGAGTACGCCGCCGTTGGCCACGCCCGTGGGGTGGAACTGGACCATTTCCGGGTCCTTGAAAGCCACGCCGGCGCGCAGGGCCACCCCCACGCCGTCGCCCGTGGCGATGTAGGGCGTGCTGGTGCGGGCCCAGAACATGCGGGTGTAGCCGCCGGTGGCCAGGACCACGGCCTTGGCCTTGATCGGGGTCACCTGGCCGGTGTTGGTGTCGCGCACCACCACGCCCCGGCACACGCCGTCCTTGAGGGCCACGTCCAGCACCTGGGAATTGATGCGGAACTTGACGCCGCACTTGAGCGCATAGTCGAAGTTGGAGTGCAGCAGGATATGCCCGGTCTTGTCGGCCGAGAAGTTGGTGCGGGCGTACTTGTGGCCGCCCATCAGGCGGCAGGCCACCCGGCCGTCGTCCTTGCGGCTGTAGGGCGTGCCCCAGAAGTCGGTCTCGCGCACGGCCTCGGACGCCTTTTGCACGAAGAAGTCGATGGCGTCCTGGTCGCCCAGGTAGTCGCTGCCCTTTATCGTGTCGAAGCTGTGCGCCTCGAGGGAATCCTCCTGGCCGGGGAAGTCCAGCACGCCGTTGATGCCGCCCTCGGCCATGCAGGTGGCCGAGCGGGTGGGCATGGTCTTGGTGACGACCAGGATGTCCAGGTCCGGATTGATTTGGAGCGCGCCGACGGCCGCCCGCAGTCCGGCCCCGCCCGAGCCCACGATGACGATATCGTGCGATTCCATTGCGCTAGCCAAGGGCGGCCTCCAGTTCGGGCACGGCGTAAAGGTCGCCGCCGTGGCAGTCGTTGATGACCAGCACCGGGAAGTCCTCCACGGTCAGCTCACGCACGGCCTCGGGGCCGAGGTCCTCGTAGGCGATGACCTTGGCCTTTTTGATGCGAAGCCCGAGGAGCGCGCCGGCTCCGCCCGTGGCCCCGAAGTACACGGCCTTGCGCTCGGCCATGGCCGCCTTGACCTCGGGCGCGCGCATGCCCTTGCCGATCATGCCCTTGAGGCCTTCGGCGATCAGGCGCGGGGCGAAGGAGTCCATACGGTAACTGGTGGTCGGGCCTGCCGCGCCGATCACGTAGCCGGGCCGAGCCGGCGACGGGCCGACGTAATAGATCACCGCGCCCTTGGGATCGAAGGGGAGGGGCTGTCCGGCGTCGAGGGCCTCGACGAGGCGTTTGTGGGCGGCGTCGCGGCCGGTGTAGATGATGCCGGTGAGGTGGACCACATCGCCGGCGCGCAGCTTTTCCACGTCCGCATCGGAAAGCGGCGTGATCAGATGATATTCGGCCATTAGAGCGTGACCTCCTTGTGCCGGGAGCTGTGGCACTGGATGTTGACGGCCAGCGGCAGGCTGGCCAAGTGGCAGGGGGCGGTCCTGATCTTGACGCCAAGACAGGTCGTCGCGCCGCCAAGGCCCATGGGGCCGATGCCGAGGCGGTTGATGGAAGCGAGCAGGTCCGCTTCCATGGCCGCCACCTCGGGATCGGGATGGACGTCGTCCACCCGGCGCATGAGCGCCTTTTTGGAGTTGATGGCGGCCAGCTCGAAATTGCCGCCGATGCCGACGCCGACCAGGACGGGCGGGCAGGGGTTGGAGCCCGATTCGGCCACGCGGCGGATGACGAATTCGCGGATGCCGGGAAGGCCCTGGGCCGGGGCCAGCATCATCACTCGCGACATGTTCTCGGAACCGCCGCCCTTGGCCATCATACAGATCTTGAGCGCATCCCCGGGGACTAGGTCGAAGTGGATGATGGCCGGGGAATTGTCGCCCACGTTCTTGCGGGTGAAGGGATCGCAGGTGGACTTGCGCAGAAAGCCGTCGCCGTAACCCTTGACCATGCCGGCGTTTATGGCCTCGCGCAGGCTGCCGTCCTCCAGGCGGACGTCCTCGCCCGCTTCGACGAAAAAGACGCCCAGGCCGCAGTCCTGGCACAGCGGCAGTCCGGTCCGGGCGGCCAGGGCGGCGTTCTCCTCGAGCTGGCCGAAGATTTCCCGGGCCGAGGCCACGGTTTCGGCCGCCTTGGCCTTGGCGAAAGAGGCCAGCACATCGGCCGGCAGGTAACGGTTGGCGTCGATGCACATGGCGGCCACGGCGTCGACAACGCTTTGTCTGGAAATGGTGCGCATGAGAACTCCTTGTCTATAAGTCCGCTGCTCTGCCGGCGCGTTAGCCACGCATGAGAATCCAGGGAAAGCCGACCAGCAGGTACACGCCGAGGAAAATGGTGCCGAAAACGAGACCCAGAAGCCAGAACTCGCGGCTCTTGATGTAGCCGGAGCCGAAATAGAGCGGCGAGGGGCCGGTGCCGTAGGGGCTGATGATGCCCATGATGCCGAGCGAGCCGCACAGGAGCATGGAGACGACCTCCATGTTGAGGCCGGGAACGGCCATGGCCGTGGCCAGCATGACCGGGAGCAGGGCGGCGACGTGGGCGGTGACGCTGGCGAACATGTAGTGGCTGACGAAGAACAGGATCACCAGGCCGATCATCATGGCGGTGGGGGAAAAGCCCTGCATATGCGAAGCGGCCGCCTCGGCGAACCACTTGAGGAAGCCGGTCCTTTTGAGGCCGTCGGCCATGGTCACCAGGGTCGCGAACCAGGCCAGCACGTTCCAGGCCTGCTTGTAGCGGATGATGTCCTCCCAGGTGACGACCTTGGTCAGGGCCATGACGCACACGGCGGCCAGGGCCACGGTGGTGGAGTTGATGGAACTCTTGAGGAATATCCAACCCATGAGCGCGGCCACGGCCAAAAGGCCCATGGTGATTTCCCGGCCGGTGATGGGGCCGAGCTTGCCGAGTTCCTCGCCGGCCCAGATGGGGGCGTTTTCCGAGGTCTTCTGGGTGGGCGGGTAGATGATGTACGTCAAAAGCGGCGTGGCCAGGAACAGGATGGCCCCCACGGGCAGGACGCTCATAAACCACTGGCTCCAGCCGAGCTGGATGTGGGCGGTCTTTTCCACCAGGGACTGGGCCAGGACGTTGGGGGCCAGGCCGGTTAGGAACATGGACGAGGTGACGCAGGTGGTGGCCAGCGCCGTCCACATGATGTAGGCGCCGAGGCCCCGGGGATTGTTCTCCGGCGTGGAGCCGTAAAGCGGCGGAATGTTCTTGATGATGGGGAAGATGGTGCCGCCGCTGCGGGCCGTGTTGGACGGCATGAACGGGGCCAGGATGAGGTCGGCCAGGGCCACGGCGTAGCCCAGGCCCAGGGTCTTTTTGCCCATGCGCTTGATCAGCGTCAGTCCCAGCCGCTTGCCAAGCCCGGTTTTTTCATAGCCCAGCGCGAACATGAAGGCCGCGAAGATGAGCCAGACCGTGCCGTTGGAAAATCCCGACAGTCCCCACTTGATGGCCTCGCCGGCCGAGGGGAGCTTGCCCGGGGTCATGGGCACGAGGCGCAGGATGGTGGCCAGGGTGACGCCGATCAGCCCGATCAGGGCCGGGGCCACGGGTTCCAGAACCAGACCCAGCACCACGGCCGCGAACACGGCGAAATAGGTCCAGGTGGCAGGGGACAAGCCTTGTGGGGCGGGCAGCAGCCAGATGAGCAGGCCGAGCAACACCGGCGCCAGGAGCTTGATGGAGCGCTGCATGGGAATCTCCTCGGGATGGGGCGTTAGGATGTGGGCCGGTCTCGGCGGCCGGCGGCCGTTACGACAATGCCGGGCACGGCGGCACACCTTCCGTGCCCGGCGGAGAGAAGAGGGGCATGGCGATCGCGCCATGTGGAGCGCAAAAGCAGGATGGGTGCCAAGCTGACAGAACTGTGGCAGTCTAGTGAAATAAAAGACAAAGTCGGGAAGATACGATGGCCGTCACAAAAGAACCCCCATAACCAAGGTTATGGGGGCTATGCGCCATACGGATAAAAAGGCGATATTTTACAGAATGTTGGCGGCCATTCCCCAAAGGTTATGGCCATTGCCTTGGTTATGAGGGTTTGGCGGCGTGCTTGAGGCGTTTGCTGAGCGCCGGCTGGGAGATGCCGAGCAGGCGCGCGGCCAGGGTCTGGTTGCCGCCGGAGCGGGCCAGGGCTTCGTCGACCAGGAAGCGGGCCGCCTCGGCAAAGGTGGGCAGCTGTTCGAAGGGCGCGAAGGGATTGGGCGGCGGCGCGGCGGCCGGGCAGGGATTGGCGCGGCCCATGGCCGCAAGAAAGCTCTTCATGGAGAGCATGCGTGAGGTGTGGAGGCTTACGGCGTCGAAGACCATGGCCCGAAGCTCCCGGATGTTGCCGGGAAAGGCGTAAGCGCCCAGGCAGCCGACCAGTTCCGGCGGAAAGGCGGGCGTCGGCTTGCCAAGGGCCGTGGCGGCCTCGGCCAGGAAATGGCGCAGCAGCGGTTCGATGTCCTCCTTGCGCTCCCGCAGGGCCGGGATGTGGACATGGTGGGTGCGCAGCCGGAAATAAAGGTCGCGGCGAAATTTGCCCTCGGCCTCGTCGGCGGCCAGGTCGCGGTGGGTGGCGACGATGACCCGGGCCGCTAGGCGCCTCGGCTGGTCGCTGCCGAGCGGATAGTACTCGCCTTCCTGGAGCAGGCGCAAAAGCTTCACTTGCGAGGGCACGGACAGGTCCCCGATTTCATCGAGAAAAAGCGTTCCCCCGGCCGCTTCCTCGACCATGCCCCGCCGCACCGCTTCGGCTCCGGTGTAGGCCCCCCGGACATGGCCGAACAGGGTGTCGGCAAAGACGGCGTCGTCGAGGCCGGCCACGTTGACCGCCACGAGCGGCCCTGTGCGCCCGCTTATGGCATGGGTGGCCCGCACCAGGTTTTCCTTGCCCACGCCGGATTCGCCGGTAATAAGCAGCGGCTGGGAACTGGCGGCCACGGCCTCGATGTAGGCGAACACGGCGTGCATGGCCCGGGAACGGGTGACGATGCCGGCAAAGGCCTCGGGATGGGCCGGACCGCCGGCCACCAACCGGCTTTTGACGGCCCGGTTCTCGTCGCGCAGCTCCAGCATGCGGATGGCCCGCAGCACGCCGCTGACGATGCGGTCCTCCTCGTCGGTCTTGACGTAATAATCGAAGGCCCCGAGCTTCATGCAGCGCACGGCGGTGTCGAGCTGGTTGACGCCGCTGATGATGATGCAGGCCACGTCCGGGTGGCGTTCGCCGATGGCGGCGAGCAGCTCTTCGCCGGACTTGCCGGGCATGGTCAGGTCGAGCAGGACGAGGCCGATGCCGCCCTTGTCCAGAAGCGGCAGAACCTCGCGGCTGTCCTGGCACAAAAAGGTGTTGGTGATGCCGGCCGCCGATTCGAGGGTCAGCGACAGGGAGCGCAGCCAGGCCGGCTCGTCGTCCACGATCAGGATGGCGAAGGCCGGGGACGGGGCGGTGGTCATGCCGGCGATTCCTCCTTGGGCACGGGCAGTTCCAGGCAGGCCGTGGTCCCCTGTCCCGGTGCGGACTCGAACGTCAGGCAACCGCCGTATTCCTTTACGATGCTGGCCGAGACGGACAGGCCAAGTCCCGTGCCGCCGGTCTCGCGCTTGGTGGTGAAAAACGGGTCCGTCAGATTGGGCAAATGCTCGGGGCTGATGCCGGTCCCCTCGTCGCGCACGCAAAGGACAACCTTGCCGGCGTCGACGTCGTGGCGGGTGGTGACCTCGATGGCCCGGCTCCTGTCGGGCAGGGCCTGGCAGGCGTTGATGACGAGGTTGACCACCACCTGCTCGACGCGCTGGGAATTGCCCCAGACGAGCGGCAGGTCTTCTTCGTAGTCGGCGGAAAAACGGTCGGTGTGCTTGCGGATGGTGGCCTCGACCAGGCGCACGGCCTTGCGCGAGCAGTCGCCCACGTCGATGAGCGCCTTGGCCGCGCCTTCCTCGCGCCGGGCGAAATCCTTGAGGTCGTTGACGATGCGCTTGATGCGCATGGCCCCTTCCTGCATCTCTTCGAGCATGCGGGGGAGTTCCTGGCGCATGCGGGAATAGCGGATGCCGCCCAGGGTGAACTCGCCTTCGCGTTCGTGCCACGCGTCGAGGAGCCGGGAAACGTCGGCCTGGACTTTGCGCAGAATAGGAATGTTGAGCAGGATCAAGCCGTTGGGATTGTTGATTTCGTGGGCCACGCCGGAAACCAGGGTGCCGAGTGCGGCCATCTTGTCGGCCTGGACGAGCTGGCGCTGGTTGCTGGACAGTTCGTCCAGGGCCTTGGTCAGGGACCGGGTGCGCTGGGCCACCTGTCGGCGCAGCATATGGGCCCAGAGCATGGAGCCGCCGAGCAGGGCCAGAAGTGGCGTGACCACGGCCCCCACGTAGACGGCGAGGGTTTGCCATTTGACCTTGCCGTTTTCCAGCACCCCGAGCCACTTGTCATGTATGGCCTGATAGCGCCCGGTTTCGCGCAGGATGGCCAGCCCCTCGCTGAAGCGGGCGATCAGAGCGTCGTTGCCTTTTTTGGTGGCGTAGCCGTAGCGCACGGTGGCGACGCTTCGGGCCACGGGCTGGATGTTGTCCAGCTTGTTTTCGCGGATGATGGAGATGCCGGGCAGTATGGCCACCACGGCGTAATCGCCTACGCCCGAGGCCAGAAGCCGCAGGCCGTCGGCCGGGGTTTCGGAAAAGATGAGGTCTTTTTCCATGCCCTTGGCGGCCAGGGTGTCGTGCATGAAACCGGCGCGGTGTACGATGACCTTTTTGCCGGCCAGATCGTCGAGGTTCGAGACGGGCGGCGCGCCGCGCCGGGCGAAAATGGCGTGGTTGACGATGGTGTGGGGGGCGAAGTCGAGGAGCTGGGCCCGCTCGTCGGAATAGGTCATGCCCTCCAGGATATCCAGGCCGCCGTCCATGAGCGCTTCGCGTTCACCCGCCCAGGCCCCGAGGCGGAATTCCACCTTCATGCCCATGACCTCGGCCACGGCCCGGGTCAGATCCACGTTGAAGCCGGCCGGTTTGCCGTCCTTGTCCAGAAATTCGTAGGGCGGGTAGTCGCGGTCGCCGCCGACCCTGACCGGCCGGCCGATCCCGGGGATTGGTGCGTTGCCGTAAAGGCCGTCGGTGGCCCGGGCATCGAGCGCGACGCCCCAGGCGGCGTAAGAGAGAATGGAGAGCGCGAATGCGAAACGCAGCATAACGCCTGTCATGGCGATGCCCTGCCGGCTTTCCGTCCTTTCGTCAATTGGATGAGGATGGAGAAGAGGGTGCGAGAGGGGCAACCCTTTTGCAAAGGGTTCTCCCCTCTCGCGCTCTCCCTTTCCTAAATTTTTTAACTGGATGGCGTTTTGACAACAAGATTCAGGAGTTTTTTGAGAACAGGGCGGGCTAGCCCAGCGCCTTGATCACGGCCGCGAAATCCGCATCGCCAAGGCCCGTGTCCACGAGCGTGTGGTAGAGCGGGGCCAGGACGGACAAGACGGGAATGTTCGCGCCCGCATCCCGGGCCGCTTCCACGGCAAAGGTCAAGTCCTTGGCCATGTGTTTGGCCGGGAACTGGGCCGGATAGTCGTCGACGCGAAACATGGGGTCCTTGAGCCGAAACAGGTCGTTGGCCATGGGACCGGCCATGACAACGTCGAGAAGCGCCTGCCGCGAAAGCCCGAGCGACTCGCCCAGGCGCACCGTTTCGGCCAGCCCCTCGGCCATGATGCCGAGCAGCACGTTGACCGTGACCTTCATGGTCGAGCCCATGCCCGCCTCGCCGCACCGGGCGACTTTCTTGCCCATGGCCAGAAGCACCGGCTCCACGGCGGCAATGGCTTCCTCGCGTCCGCCGGCCAGGATGACGAGTGTGGCGTCCTCGGCCGGTTTTTTGGAGCCGGAAACCGGGGCGTCCACGTACTCCGCGCCGGTTTCACGCACGCACGCGGCGGCCTGCCGGGCATAGGCCGGGGAGATGGTGCTCATGTTGACGAGGGTCTTGCCCGGTCCCAGGGAGGCGGCCGCGCCGTCCGGGCCGAAAAGCACCGCTTCGCAGGCCTCGGGGCCGGTCAGCATGACGATGGTCACATCGCCATGGGCCGCCGCTTCGGCCGGCGTCTTGGCCACTGTGGCTCCCTCGGCGGCGAGCCGGGCGGCCGGCCCGGGGGAGCGGTTCCAGACCATGACGTCGAAACCGGCCCGCAGACAGTTGCCGGACATGGCCGTGCCCATGATGCCAAGACCGAGAAATCCGATCCGCTGTGCCATCGTCCTATTTCCTTGGAGGAGAGGGGAAGAGGGTGCGAGAGGGGAGAACCCTTTTTAAAGGGTTTCCTCTCTCGCATTGTCCTTTAGTAATTTTCTTCTTTGATCCAGATCAGGCTGGCCTGGCGGTTGGTGGTCTTGTCGCGGCGGTAGGAGAAAAAGAGCGGCAGACTTTTGGTGCACAGATCGAGGCCGTAGATGCGGTCCCGGTCGAGGCCGGCCGCGACGAGCTGGTCCCGTGTGAGCCGCCACAGGTCCATGCGCTTGGTGCGGTAGTCGTACCAGGGGCGGAATTTTTCCCCGAATTCGCGTTCGAAAGCGGTAAATTCCGCTTCCCCCGGCCCGAGGCTCGGGCCGCGAACTGCCAGAAGTTCACGCGGGTCGAGCCCGTAGCGCACGCAAAACGAGCGCACGGCCCGGCCGCACATATCGGCCACGTTGCCGCGCCAGCCAACGTGCAGCGCGGCGATGAACTTTCCCGACTCGTGGGCGAGAAGCACCGGCTGGCAATCGGCGGTCTTGATGGCCAGGGCCCGGCCGGGCCGGCTTTCGGCCATGCCGTCGCCCGTTTCGATGCTCGGTTGGTCAAGGGTGTCGAATTCCGGTTCGAACACCATGTAGACGCCGTGCTCCTGCTTGAGCGAATGCCAGATGGAAAAACCCAGTTCCTCGCGCAAGGCGCGCCGGGTGGCGATGACCGCTTCCGGGTTGGAGGCGCCGGTAAAAGCCATGGTATCCGGGCCGCAGCCAAAGGCGCAGCCGACGCCGGGCAGTCCCGGAAATGCAAAGGGGATGTAATTCATGTGTCAAACCGGTATGTTTGAAGTTCGGTCACCACGACGTCCACGGACTTGTCCCAGGGCTCGGCCGACAGGTGCGGCACCAGCTGGAAGGCGAAGGCCAGCCCGATGGTCAGGGCCGCCGCCGCCATGGGCAGGGCGAGCAGGCGATCGTAATAGCCGCCGCCGAACCCCAGGCGCGCGCCCTGCATGTCAAAGGCCACGCCCGGCACCAGAATAACGTCCGGGGAATAGGCGTCGGGTGGGAGGCAGGCGTCCTGGGGCGGTTCCAGGATGCCGTAGCGGCCCGGCACGGCCGCGTCCAGGCTGGTCAGACAGCCGAGATCGAGTTCGCCGGGCGCATCGGGGCGGCAGCGGGGCAAAAGCACCCGCCGGCCCGATGCCAAAAGCGAGCAGACCAGGATGCCGGCGTCCACCTCGCCCCGGATGGGCAGATAGGCCAACACTTCCTTGGCAGCGGCATAGCGGGGCAGGGCCTCCACCTGTCTGGCCACGGCCTGACTGGCCCGGGCCGCGACATCCGGCTCCTGGACCTTGCGCCTGGCGAGCATATGGCGGCGCAGGGCGTCCTTGTCGGCGGCTGCGGCGGTCGATGGTTGCATTGTTTGCACAACCGCAGCATAGTAGCAGGGAGGTGGCGTCAGGGGAAGGGCGCGCCAGCGGTCGGAATCGAGGGAGAGGGCATGACCGAGGAAACGTTTTTCATCGGAATCGGGGATATACACGACGATATCGCGTCCCTTGCGCGCATACCCGACCTGGAGCGGGCGGCCGGGGTCGTTATCAGCGGCGATCTGACCATCAAGGGCACGGCCGCCGCGGCCAAGCCGGTCATCGCGGCCCTGAGGCGGCGCAATCCCGTCATCCTGGCCCAGATCGGCAACATGGACACCGCAAGCGTCGACGCCTACCTCACCGCCGAAGGCATCAATATCCACGCCACGGGCCGGGTCATGCCCCAGGGCGTGGGCTTTTTCGGCTGCGGCTGGTCCACGCCGACGCCCTTTCATACGCCAAGCGAGGCCGGCGAGGAGCGCATCGCCGACTGGCTTGCCGCCGCCCATGCCGTGGTCGCCCATTGCCCGCATCTGGTCATGGTCTGCCATACGCCGCCTTTCGGCACGGCCACGGACGTGGTCGGCTCGGGCAGCCATGTCGGGAGCAAGGCGGTGCGGGAATTTATCGAACGCACCCAGCCGGCCGTGTGCCTGACCGGGCATATCCACGAATCACGGGCGGTCGATGCCCTCGGCAAGACCGTCATCATCAACCCCGGAGCGCTTTCCGGCGGCGGCTATGCGCGTTTGGCCCTCGGTCCGGAGGGGATCGCGGCCAGCCTGCTGGCGTTTTGACTGCGGTGACGCGGCCGTTGCGTCCGGCCGTTTTCCAGGGGTGGGCCGACCGGCCGTTGCGGCGTCAACCGGAATGACGACGCCCGGGAGTCGTTGATGCGCGTCGTAAATATCATCGACATCGTCTTTTATCGGGCGTTTCTGTCCAAGATTTATCTGACGGCCGGCATCGAGTACGCTTTCGCCTTTCCCGAAGACGGTGAGGTTTCCCTTTCCTTGAGCAATCCCACGCCCGAGGCCGTCCTGATCCAGGACTCCTATATCAACTGCGACAGCGCCGCGCTGATCGAGCGTATCCGGGAGGTGGCCACCGCGGCGGGAAAACACATCCCCATCCTTTGCCTGCGCCCCTTCGACGTCGGAAGCGAAGACGACGTCGCCGCACCCGTTCCTGCCGGCCGGGACATCTATCCCGTCAACCGCATGAACTTGACCGACGTGTTGCGGGAGATCCAGGAACGGCCGCAGCAAGGCTTCTCGTCGCGCCGGTCGATCCTTTTTGTGGACGCCGGCAAGACGCTGCTCCACGTGGTGCACGCGGCACTCACTCCGGCCGGTTTTGGCGTGGTGGCCGCCCACAACGCCGAGCAGGCCCTGGCCTTTTGCCGCAAGCACGACTTCGAGCTCGTGCTCACAAGCGTGCTGTTGCCTGGCTTGTCCGGCCTCGATTTGTGCCGCCAGATCAAGGAGGACAACCCGGGGCGCTATCTGCCGGTCATCATCCTTTCCAGCAGCGACAGCAGTCTGGACATGGAAACGGCCTTCAATTGCGGAGCCGACGACTATCTGCTCAAGGCCTTCACCCCGGAGATGCTGGCGGCCAAGGTGTCGGAACATTTGGATCTGGTCGAGCGCAAACGCCACAACAAAATTCTGGTCGCCGACGACAACAAGCTTATCCGGGAGCTTTTGCGCCACAGCTTCATCAAGGGCGGGCATTGCGTGTTGACCGCCGACAACGGCTTAAGCGCCCTTAAGCTGGCCAAGGAACACCTGCCCGACGTGGTGGTCACCGACATCGAAATGCCGGAGATGGATGGCTACACGCTTTGCGAGAAGCTGCGCGACGAGCCGGACCTGCGCAACACCCTGGTCGTGATGATGAGCGGCCGCGATCGGCAAAGCGACATCCTGCGCGGCGAGCGCCTCGGCATCTCGCGCTATTTCGTCAAGCCCTTCGATGTCGAGAAAATGCAGCTCGTGGTGGAACAATTGCTGACCGAGAGCTACCGGCACATCAAAAAGGAACACGAGCACGTCCTGGCCAGCATGTCTGCCCTTATTACGGCCCTCGAGGCCCGCGACGAATACACCAAGGGCCATACGGCCCGCGTGTCGCGCATGGCCATGCGCCTGGGCCGGGCCATGGAGCTTGGCGACCGGGAGCTGCGGGAATTGGAGATCGCGGCCAATCTCCACGACATCGGCAAGATCGGCGTGCGCGACGCCGTGCTCCTGAAGCCCGGCAAGCTCACCCCCGAGGAATACGCCAAGATCCAGGAGCACGCCATTATTGGCGCGGAAATCCTGCGTCCCATCGTCTCGTTGACGCCGGTATTGCCGCTGATTCTCCTGCACCACGAGCGCTGGGACGGCCATGGCTATCCCACGGCCATCATGGGCGAGGACATCCCGCTGGGCGCGCGCGTCATCGCCATTGCCGACGCCTTCGACGCCATGACCACGGATCGACCCTACAGAAAAGGAATGCCACTTGCCAAAGCACTTGGCATCATTAAAAAAGAAGCCGGGCAGCAATTCTGTCCGACGTGTGCCAAGGCGTTTTTGGCCATGATGCATGACGGCGACGACATGCCCCAATCCGCTGAGGAGGTTGAGTTTACCACATGATCTTGATGAGTTGGAATGTAAATGGACTGCGGGCCGTGGTGCAGAAGAATTTCTGGGACTGGCTTTCGGGCTGTGGCGCGGATGTGGTCGGCATCCAGGAATCCAAGATCCAGCCCGGGCATGAAGCGGATTTCGGCGGCACGGACGTCTACCGTACGGTGTGGTCCAGCTCCACCGTCAAAAAAGGCTATTCCGGGGTGGGCTGTTTCTACCGCGTCGAGCCCCGCAACATCGGCCGGGAATTGCCGGATACGACCTACGTCGGGGAAGGCCGGCTGATCCAGATGGAATTCGAGGAGTTTTATTTCTTCAACGTCTATTTTCCCAATGGCGGGCGTGGTCCCGACCGTCTGGCCTACAAGCTCGGCTATTACGATGCCTTCCTGGCCCATGTCGAAACCTTGCGCCAGAAAAAGCCCATTGTGGTCTGCGGCGACTTCAACACCGCCCATACCGCCCTGGACCTCAAAAACGCCAAGTCCAACGAGAAGACGTCTGGTTTTTTGCCCGAGGAGCGCGCCTGGCTCGACCGTTTCGTCGCCGCCGGCTACGTGGACACCTTCCGCATGTTCGAGCCGGAAGGCGGGCACTATACCTGGTGGGACTATCGCTTCAAGGCGCGCGACCGCAACGTCGGGTGGCGCATCGATTATTTTTTCGTGTCCGAGGAACTGCGCGGCAAGGTGCGCCGGGCCTGGATCGACTCCGCCGTCATGGGCTCGGACCATTGTCCGGTGGGGCTCGAACTGGACGCCTCGTGACGCGGGTCCCCGCCAGGGGAACGCTTCGTTTTGTTTTGACCGCAAGCGTTTTTTCGCTATAACAAGACTCCGTATCTCTATTCCCCGGGAGGATATATGATGAAACGTGCGTTTGCCGCGTTTGCCGCGGCGGTGTTTGTGGCTGCGACCTGTGCCCTGGCCCTGGCCTCCTCGGCCGGCCCGGGGCTGACTTCGGACGAGGCCCTGGCCAAACTCAAGGAAGGCAATGACCGCTACGTGGCTAAGGCCAGCGTCGCGCCGCGCCGGGACGCCGCCCGGCGTCACGAGACCGCGACCGGCGGCCAGCATCCCTTTGCCACAGTGCTTTCCTGCTCCGATTCCCGCGTGCCGGTCGAGGTGGTCTTCGACCAGGGCGTGGGCGATATCTTCGCGGTGCGCGTGGCCGGCAACGTCGCCGCCACCGACGAGATCGGCACCATGGAATATGGGGCCGAGCACCTCGGCATACCGCTTATCGTGGTCATGGGGCACACCAAGTGCGGCGCGGTGTCGGCGGTGGTCAAAAACGAGCCGGTCACGGAAAATATCGGCAAGCTGGTGGCCCCCATCGTGCCGGCGGTCAAGGGCGTCAAGGCTCGTTTCGCCACGGCCGACACCGATGAGCTCATCGCAAAGTCCATCGAGGCCAACGTGTGGCAGGCCATAAGCGACATCTACGCCAAAAGCCCGCTGATCAAGAAGATGGCCGCTGCCGGCAAGGTGAAGGTCGTGGGCGCTCTTTACGACATCGATTCGGGCGAGGTGCACTGGCTCGGCGAACACCCCAACAACGCCATTCTACTGGGTAAGTAAGAAGAGCTGGGGGGAAACTTTTCTGAAGAAAAGTTTCCCCCCAGACCCCCTTTCAAAAGACTTTAACAGTATAATGTAAGGTCCTATCGGGTACCTATAGTACCATTATAAACTTTAGGAAGGGGAGAGCGCGAGAGGGGAGAACCCTTTTTAAAGGGTTTCCCCTCTCGCACTTTCTTTTCACACCACATCATACATGCGGGTCGTTGTTGTTTGTGTTTTTCTGCTGGTCTATGCCGCCATGGCCTTGGGCCGGCTGCCGGGATTGGCCTTGGACCGTTGCGGCGCGGCCGTGCTCGGGGCCATCGTGCTGGTCGCAAGCGGGCTTATGCCGGTCCAGGCGGCCTGGAACGCGGCCGACGTGCCGACCTTGGCCCTGCTGTTCGGTCTCATGGTCGTCTCCGCCCAGTTGCGCCTTGGCGGCTTCTACACGGCCGTCAGCCGTTCCCTGGTCACCGCCGCCGCCTCCCCGGTCGGGCTGCTCGCCCGGATCATGCTCGCCGTGGCCGTCCTTTCGGCGTTTCTGGCCAACGACATCGTCTGTCTGGCCATGGCCCCCATCGTAGTCGAGGCGACCCGGGGCCGGGGACTCAATCCGCTGCCGTACCTCATCGGGGTGGCCATGGCCGCCAACATCGGCTCGGCGGGCACCTTGATCGGCAACCCGCAAAACATGCTGCTCGGACAGGTCGCCCGCCTGTCCTTTTCCGGCTATGCGGCGGATGTCTGGCCCTGCGTGGCCGTTTCCCTGATCGTGGCCTGGGGCCTTACTGTGTGGGCCTGGCGGGGACGATTCGCCGGGCCGGTGATTTCCCTTCGCGTCGACGCTCCCGCCTGGAATCCGTGGCAGTCGGCCAAGGGGCTTGCCGCCCTGGCTGTCTGCCTGGCCGCCTTCGTCTGGGGCGGTGTGCCCCGCGAGAACGTGGCCCTGGCCTGCGCCGGGGCATTGCTTCTCAGCCGGCGCATGGCCTCCCGGGAGACGTTGGCGCTTGTCGACTGGCAGTTGCTGTTGCTTTTTCTCGGTCTGTTCGTGGTCAATAAAGAGGTGGCGGCGGCGGGATTTCTGGACGACCTGCACCGTGGGCTTCTGGCCTGGGGTATCGACTTGTCCCGCCCGGTCTGGCTCTATGCCGTCACCGCAGCGCTTTCCAATGTGGTCTCCAACGTGCCGGCGGTGATGCTCCTGCTGCCGGGGCACGACAGTCCGGGGCAGGCCACCCTGCTGGCCGTGTCGAGCACCCTGGCCGGCAACCTGCTGTTGCCCGGGAGCATCGCCAACCTGATTGTGGCCGGCCAGGCCGAAGGGCTCGGGGTGCGCCTGGGCTTTTGGGAACATGCCCGGGTGGGCGTTCCGGCGGCCCTTCTCGGATTGGCCGCCTCGGGCTGGTGGCTGCTGCGCTAGCTTGTAAACATGCGCCTCGCCGTGGCGAGGCTTTGGGGATTGCGGCATGGAAATGGTGGAAAAGGGGCTCGCCGCCGGCATGATCCGGGAGGCGGACACCGCCGTGGTGTTTCACGACCTGGATAGGCTGGAACGTCGGCTGGGCGAGGTGACGGCGGCCTTTGGCCCGGACGCCCTGGCCGCTGCGGCGGTCAAGGCCAACCCGCTGCCGCCGGTCTTGGCCTTTCTGGCCGGGCTTGGGGCTGGGGCCGAGGCAGCATCCCTGCCGGAGGTCGAGCTCGCCCTGGACGCCGGTTTCCCGGCCGGGCGCATCGTGTTCGATTCCCCGGCCAAGACGCTTGAGGAACTGCGCTTCGCCGTCTCCCTGGGCCTTGCCGTCAATGCCGACAATCTGGACGAAGTGGAGCGGTTGGGGACGCTCGGAGCTTCCCTTGGCCGCGCGCCCCGGGCCGGGCTTCGCGTCAACCCCCAGGTGGGTCTTGGCCGCATCAAGGCGACCAGCGTGGCCGGGGTCTATTCGAAATTCGGCGTGCCCCTGGCCGACCGCGAGGCCATTTTGGCCGCCTTCGCGCGCCACCCCTGGCTGGAAGGGCTCCATGTGCATATCGGCTCCCAGGGCTGTTCGCTGGATATGCTGGTGGCCGGGGTGGGCGCGATCTACGACCTGGCCTTGGAAATAAACGCCAGGCTGGAGACGCGCCGGGTGCGCCGCTTCGACCTCGGCGGCGGTCTGCCCGTGGCCTACTGCGATACAGACGATCCGCCGACGCCAGGCGTGTATGCGGCGGCGCTGGCCGAAAGGTGCCCGGGACTTTTTTCGGGGCAGTTCGGCCTGGTCACGGAATTCGGCCGCTTTCTCCACGCGCCCTGCGGCCTGGCCGTCAGCCGCGTGGAGTACGTCAAGCGCCAGCCCGGGCACAACACGGCCGTGCTGCACCTTGGCGCGGACATGTTCGTGCGCGAATGCTACAACCCGGATCTCTGGACCCATGGCGTGACGCTTCTCTCCCCGGACGGTCGGGACAAAGGCGGGGCGTGCGGCACGTGGCATCTGGCCGGGCCGCTGTGCTTTTCAGGGGATTTTCCGGTTTGGCAGGCGAAGCTGCCGGACGTGGCGCCCGGCGATCTCGTGGCGATCCATGACGTCGGGGCCTACACCCTGGCCATGTGGTCGCGCTACAACAGCCGGCAGATGCCCCGGATACTGGGCTATCGCCAAGGGGCTTTTCGCGTGCTGCGGGAGCGCGAGGAGCCGGAGGACCTGGTGCGGTTTTGGCAGGGCCGGTCGGGGCAGGCAGGCCCAGCGGCCGGGGAGGGGGACGGTCGAGGCCCGCAGGGGGCGTAGCGTCCGTCCCTGCGGGCCTTGACCCATCGGCGTGGCCTGTGGCTACTTGCAGTGGCCTTCGGCCTTGTAGCTCTTGTAGAATTCGCAGTCGCCCAGATCGCAGGCCTTTTTGTAGTCCGCGCAGGCCCGACCCTCGTTGCCGAGACGTTCGTAGGCATAGCCCCGGTTGGTGAAATAGGCGGGGTCGGTCGTTTTCATGGAGATGGCCCGGTCGTAATCGGGCAGGGCGTCCTTGAGCCGACCCATGTTGCTTAAGATGTTGGCGCGGTTATTGAAAAGGTTCGAGTTGGAGGGGTCGGCTTCCACCGCCTCGTTGATCATGGTGAGTGCGGTCTGCTGGTTGCCGGCGGAAGCGGCCTTGGCTGCCATGGCGGCCAGGGAGGCGGCGGAGGCCGGATCGCGGGCCGGGGCCTTTTTTTCGGGCTGCGCCTTGGGCTGCGCTGCCGGCAGGGACGGGGCCGGCGGGGGGGGCAGAGTGGCCTGGGGCGATTGGGGCTGCGCCGGGGGATTTGCGGCCTGTTGGGGCGCGCTGGTCGCCGGAGCGGATGCCTTGGCCGGCGCTTGGCCCGGCTTATTTTGCCACAAACCGCCGCGCGGTTCGGGCGAGGGCCGCCGTACGGGATCGGGGATGGGCAGGGGCTCGTCGTCGGTTCTGGCCGGTTGGACGGCAACTGCGGCCGCATTGCGCTCGTTTTGTTCCTGGCGCTGCTGCTCCTCGGTATGCATGACCGGTTCGGCCTGACGCATCTTTTCCAGACGCCGCTGGAGGATTTCCTCCCTGGTCAGGGCGCCTGCCGCCCCGGCCACGGCCAGCAGCACAAAGGTTGTCACAACGATTCGCAGCACTCGCAGCATGATCTTGATCCTGTCGTTCATCGGCCGTCTGCAGTTACTGGCGGGGCGGAATGGTCAGCGTCTGTCCGTCGCGCAGGGTGTCCGGATTCATGCTGCCGTTGGCCCGCACGATGTCCTCCACCGTCACACCGAAGGTATGGGCGATGCGCGTCAAGGTATCCCCGCGCTGCACGGTATACTGCGTCGGTTCGGTCCTGGCGGCGTCCGTCCGGGACTTTTGCTCCTTGGCTTCCTTTTTTCCCTTTTCGGGCTTGGGCTTGGCCTTTTGCTCGAGGCCGGGGGCCGGGATTTCGATGACGTCCTCGCCCTTGAGCGGCGTGGCCGACGGCTCGGAAACGCCGGGGCGCGCCTGCCCCTTGGGCGCGGCCGGGGTCCCGGCGGCCTTCTTGCCGGCGACGGTCGCATCGCCCTTCAGGAAGGCCTTGTATTCCGCTTCGGACAGGCCGCCGCTGCCGTCGGCATCCAGCTTGGAAAAGACATCCGGGGTGACGTCGGGGAAGACGAACAGCAATTCCTCGTAGGAGATCGTGCCGTTTCTATCATGATCGACATTGCGGAAGGAATCCTTGTCCCCTCCGGAGCAGGCGCAAAGCCCAATGCAAAATGCAAACGCCGCACAGGCGATAGTCGGCCGCATAGGCTCCTCGTTTCTGGCTTTGAAAAAGCGGCGAAATCGCCGCATTCGCAGGTGGCGCTTACCATGGGGACAAAGGCCAAGTCACGTGAAAAAACCACCGTGCCCGACCGGACGCCACGGGGAATTGCCTGTCCGTGCAATGGTTCCGGGAGGGCTTGCCGCCGCATGTCCCCCCGGGGTAGGACGGCTTCTGACCGAACCGCCGGGCGCGGTCGGCACTATTTTTTTGCCATGGGAGGCGCACGATGGATCTGACCACGCTTCGTACAAAAGCCAGGGAAGCACTCAAGGGATTTTGCCGGGTGTGTCCGGTCTGCGACGGCCGGGCCTGTGCCGGCGAGGCCCCGGGCATGGGGGGGATGGCCACGGCTTCGTCCTTCAAGGCCAACCTGGCCGCCCTGTCCGGTTATCGCCTTAATATGCGCACGTTGCACGAGGTGAAAACCGCCGACACCTCCGTCACGCTTTTCGGGCGCGAACTCTCCATGCCCGTACTGGCCGCCCCCATGACCGGCGTGCTCTACAACATGGGCGGCAAGCTCTCCGAGGAAGCGTTTATCCGCATGATCATCGAGGGGGCCGACGCCGCCGGGACGCTCGGGGCCTGCGGCGACGGGGCCGATCCGGCCTTCTTCGGCAGCGGCCTTGCCGCCATCCGCGACCAGGGTGGCCGGGGCATCCCGTTTATCAAGCCGCGCGACCAGGAGGCGGTCAAGGAGATGCTCGACCGGGCCGCGGATGCCGGGGCCGTGGCCGCCGGCATGGACGTGGACGGCGCGGGACTGCTGGTCATGGCGCTTAAGGGCCAGCCCGTTTCCCCGAAATCCCCAGCGGAGCTGCGCGAACTGATCGGGGCCGCCAAGCTCCCCTTTATCGTCAAGGGCATCATGACCCCGGACGAGGCGCTTGTCGCCTTCGACGCCGGTGCGGCCGGCATTGTGGTCTCCAACCATGGCGGCCGGGTGCTCGACCATACCCCGGGCGCGGCCGAGGTGCTGCCGGCCATTGCCCGGGCGGTCAAGGGCCGGGGTCTGATCTTGGCCGACGGCGGCGTGCGCACCGGGCCCGACGTGCTCAAGTACCTCGCCTTGGGGGCCGACGCGGTGCTGCTCGGCCGACCGCTGGTGGTCGGCGCGTTCGGCGGCGGGGCCGAGGGCGTGAGCTTTTTGCTGAACAAAATCAAGGCCGAGCTCACTGCGGCCATGCTGCTGACCGGCACGGCTTCGGTCCGCGCGGTCTCGCCGCACATCCTGAACCCCCAGCCGATCTGCGGTTAGGAGGAAAACGCTGGGGGGAAACATCGTCTTCCGAAAAGTTTCCCCCCTGGCCGCTTTTTCCAAGGCTTCCGCTCTCGCGCGGTCCTTGCAACAGGCCTTACGCCCTAGTCCAGAGAGGGCTTTTCTTCCTCTTCCTTCCAGGCCAGCTCGATGGAGAGTTTGCGCTTGGACTTGCCGGGTTTGACCTTCTCCTTGAACTCGATTTCCAGATTGGCCAGAAGCGGCAGGTCGATGCAGACCGGGCCGTTTTCGCCGTTGCCGACGAGTTTGCGCTGGCGCAGGCCGTCCACGATTTTTTCCAGAACGACGGCGGCGTCATAGGTCAGAAGCTTCTCATCGCAATGGAACAGATTGGATTTGTCGCTCATGGTGATCTCCTTTGGGAATCCGTGAAGCATGTCGGAGGTTTTGAAATCCCTATACGCATCCCGACTGGGTTTGTCATGACGAGTGCGCGAAAAAACAGTCGCGCTTGGAAGACGCCGCGTCAGACGGGCAGGCAATCGCAGGTCCCGGGGGGCTGGGTCACATCCGGCTGACGATGAGCTTTTTCCAGAGGGAATAGGCGTTTTTCGTCAGGTGGATGCCGTCCCTGGTGAAATTGGGGCCGAGCTTGCCGTCGTCGGCCACAAAGGAGTCGTAGAGATCGATATAGCGCACGAAATGGTTCTGCCGGTCGCACAGTTCCCTGAGCCGGGTATTGGTGGCGATGATGTCGGCGTTATCGATGTCTTGGCGGCGGGTGGGCAGGATGCTTTGCACGTAGATGTGCGTGTAGGGCGAGATTTCCTGTATCTTGCTGATGATTTTTTCGTAGTTGTCGATGATGCGGTTCTGGGCCTGTATTTCATTGATGCCGATCATTAAAAAAAGCTTGTGCGGCTTTTGGGCGGCAATGGGCTCGATGCGCTTTAAAATGTCGCCGCTGGTGCAGGAGTCGACGCCGTTGATGTAGACCTTCTGGGGCTGGTCGAAGAGATTGTTGATTTCCCAGCCCTTGGTGATGCTGTCGCCGCAAAAGACGATCTGCATGGCCAAAAGCACGGGCAGGGCGGCATGCACGGCGTACTCCTCCGGACGATGGTCGTTTCTCGGGCATTTGAAAAAGGGGGGCGTCGATGCGGCTTCCCCACAGAAGCAGAGGATAATGATGCGGTCCTCCCCGGTCAAGGAGGCTCTGGCGGACTTCCCGGACGTCTCCGCCCACGGGGGAGACGCCCGGGAATGTCGGGAAAAGGGAGGAAGTTGGCTTAGCGTTCGAGGGCGATCAGGTCTTCGTAGGTCTCGCGGCGACGGGCCAGGGTCACCGTGTCGCCGTCCACCAGCACCTCGGCCGCGCGGGGGCGGGAGTTGTAGTTGGAGGACATGGTGAAGCCATAGGCGCCGGCCGAGTAGACGGCCAGGTATTCGCCCGGGGCCACAGACGGCAGTTCCCGATCCCGGGCCAGGAAATCGCCGGATTCGCAGATGGGGCCGACCACGTCGACATTGAGCATCTCGCGCTCGGCCGGGCGCACCTCGCGGATGGCGTGGTAGGAATCGTAGAGCGAGGGCCGGATGAGGTCGTTCATGGCCGCGTCCACGATAACGAAATCCTTGCTCGGTGTTTTTTTGGTGTACACGACCTCGGTGACCAGGATGCCGGCATTGCCGACGATGACCCGGCCCGGCTCGAGGATGAGCGTCAGCGGCAGATCGCCCAGGGCCTTGGTGAGCGCCTGGCCGAACTCGTGGGGGTGGGGCGGCTCCTCCTCGTTGTACTGGATGCCGAGCCCGCCGCCGAGATCGAGGTAGCGGAGGGGGACGCCCATGGTGACGAGTTTTTCACGGAAAGCCAGTATCTTGTCCAGGGCTTCGAGGAAGGGATCGATGGAGGTGAGCTGGGAACCGATGTGGCAGTCGATGCCGACCGGCGTCACGCCCGGCAGTTCCATGGCCCGGCCGTAAGCGGCCAGGGATGTTTCCATGTCCAGGCCGAACTTGTTCTTTTTGAGCCCCGTGGAAATATAGGGATGGGTCTTGGGGTCCACGTCGGGATTGATGCGCAGGCTGACGCTGGCTTTTTTGCCCAGCCGCGAGGCGATGGCGCTGATGCGTTCGAGTTCGCCCATGGATTCGACGTTGAACATGAGGATGCCGGCGCCAAGCGCCTCCTCGATTTCGCTCCCCCGCTTGCCCACGCCCGAATAGACGATCTTGGCCGGGTCGATGCCGGCGGTAAGCGCCCGGTAGAGCTCCCCCCCCGACACGATGTCCACGCCGGCGCCCATGGCCCCGAGGGTGCGCAGCACGGCCAGGTTGGAATTGGCCTTGACCGAGAAGCAGGTGAGGTGCGGCAGGCCGTCGAAGGCGGAATCGAAGGCTTCGAAATGGCGACGCAGGGTGGCGGCACTATAGATGTAAAGCGGCGTGCCGTAGGCGGCGACAAGGGTCGAGACCGGCACGTCCTCGGCGTAAAGTTCGCCGCCACGGTACTGGAAATGATGCATGGGTCAGTCTCCTTGGGAAGCATTGCCGCCAAAACGGGTTTTCCAGTCGGTCAGCAGGGTGAGTGCTTCAAGCGGCGTAATCCGGTCTAGTTCGAGCCGGGAGAGTTCGTCAAGAAGCGGGGAAACCGCGGCCTCAGGGGCCGTATCGGGCGTGGGAGCCGGAGCGGTGAAAAGCCCGGGCAGGATGGGTTGGCCCCGTTCGCGGTTGCCCCGCGCGGCATGGGCCGGGTCGCGGCTGCGCTCCAGTTCCTCGAGCAACTGCCGGGCGCGGCGCACCACGTTTCGGGGCACGCCGGCCAGTCTGGCCACCTCGACCCCGTAGCTGCGGTCGGCCGGGCCGGGCAGAAGCCGCCGCAAAAAGACGATGTCGCCCTTCCATTCCTTGACCGCGATGTTGGCGTTTCGAAGGCGCGGCAGCCTGCCTTCCAGAGCGGTCAGCTCGTGGTAATGGGTGGCGAAAAGGGTGCGCACCCCCTGGCCGTCGTCACGGCCGCACAGATCCTCGACCACGGCCCAGGCCAGGGCCAGACCGTCGAACGTGGCCGTGCCCCGGCCGATCTCGTCCAGGATGACGAGGCTTCGCCGGCCGGCCTGACGCAGGATGCGGGCCGTCTCCATCATCTCCACCATGAAGGTGGACTGGCCCTGGGCCAGGTTGTCCGAGGCCCCAACCCGGCAAAACACCCGGTCGACCAGCCCGATTTCGGCCTTGGTGGCCGGCACGAAGGAGCCGATCTGGGCCAGCAGGGCGATGATGGCGGTCTGGCGCAACACCGTGGATTTGCCGGCCATGTTGGGGCCGGTGATGAGCAGCACCCGCGTGGCGTCGTCGAGGGTCACGTCGTTGGGAATGTAGTTGCCGACGCCCTGCACGGCCTCGATGACCGGATGGCGGCCGGCCCGGATGCGGATGTCCAGGTCCTGTCGCAATTCGGGCCGCGTCCAGTCGTTGACGACCGCAGCCTCGGCCAATCCCTGCCAGACGTCGAGTCTGGCCACGCGGGCGGCCGTGTCCATAATGCGGTCGCGAAGGGCGGCAATGTGGTCGCGCAGGGCGACGAAAAGATTGTATTCGAGGGTCTTGCGCTTTTCCCCGGCCGCCATGAGCTTTTCCTCGAGCTCCTTGAGCCGTGGGGTGACGTAGCGCTCGCAGTTGGCCAGGGTCTGGCGGCGCTCGAAATGCTCGGGCGGGTAGCCGGCGGATTTGGACAGTTCGAAATAGTAGCCGAAAACCCGGTTGTAGCCGAGCTTGAGCTTCGGGAGCTTGCAGCCTTCCCGCTCCTCGGCCAGCAGCTGGCGGATGCGCTCCTCGCCGTGCTCGGTCAACTCCATCAGCTCGTCGAGGTCGGGGTTGTAGCCGGGCTTGAAAAGCCCGCCCTCGGTGACCAGCACCGGCGGCGAATCGACCAGGGCGCGTGAAAGCAGTTCGCAGGCGTCGTCCAGGTCGTCCCAGCCGGAAAGGAGGTCGGTTGCCGTCTTGGGCGCTTCGGCGGAAGCGGCCGCCAGGGCGCGCAGGCTCGGCAGGGCGGCAAGGGACTGGCGCAGGGCGGTGAAATCCCGTGGCGCGGCCCGGTTTAAAAAGATGCGCGTGGTCAGCCGCTCCAGGTCGTAGACGCCGCCGAGCGCCTCGCGAAGGGCCGTTCTGCGCGCTTCGTCCCCGACCAGCCAGGCCACCGCGTCCTGGGTCTCGAGGATGGGAGCGGGATCGAGCCAGGGCTGGCGCAGCCAGGATTCGAGCAGCCGCCCGCCCATGGGCGTGACGGTGCGGTCCAGGACATGCCACAGCGTGCCTTGGCCCTTGCGGCCGTCCAGGCGGCGGAAAATCTCCAGGTTGCGCTCGGTCACCTCGTCGATGAGCATGTGCCGGCCGAGGTTGACCGGCTTGAAGGGGGCCAGATGCCCGATGTCGCGCATCTGGTTGCTGGCGAGATAGGTAAGAAGCGCTCCCATGGCCCGCACGAGCTGGGGCTTGTCGCCGACGTCCAGGGCGGCCAGATCGGCCACGCCCTGGGCCTTAAGCACCTTGTCGCGGCCGCTGCTCAGATCGAAGTGGGGGCGCAGGGGAAAGCGGCTGATCTGCATGCCCTCGCGGGCGAAGTCGCGGGGCGGCTCCAGGCCGTCGGGCAGCAGCAGCTCCCGGGGGCCGATCTTGGCCGCCCATTGCCACAGGCGCGCGGCGTCGCGGGCGAAAAGGCCCGACCACTCGCCGGTGGAGAAATCGACCCAGGCGAGTCCGCCGGCCCGTTCGTCGGCGTCGAAGTAGAGGGCGGCCAGGAAGTTGTGTTCCTTGGCCCGCAGGTTGCCTTCCTCGACGGCCGTGCCCGGGGTGAGCACCCGGGTCACGGCCCGCTTGACCAGCCCCTTGGCCTGCTTGGGGTCCTCGATCTGGTCGCAGACCGCGACCTTGAACCCCTTTTCCAGCAGCTGGGTCAGATAGCCCTCGATGGCCTGGTGCGGTACCCCGCACATGGGAATGGGGCTTTCCGCCTCGCGATTGCGCGAGGTCAGGGTCAGCTGTAGTTCCCGGGCCGCCGTTTCGGCGTCCTCGAAAAACATCTCATAGAAATCCCCCATGCGGTAGAACAGCAACGCGCCGGGATGCTCTCCCTTGAGGTGCAGGTACTGTTCCAGCATGGGGGTCATTTTGATTTCCCCCACGGCGCAACGGGCGGCAACGCGCTAGGCGTCGTCCTTTTTCGCCGCGGCCGTGTCCTCGCTTGCGGGCATCGTCGTCGGGCTGGCGGTGGCGGCGGCGTAGTTGGGCGTCACGAGGGGAGAGGCCACGGTGGATTTCTTCTGGGCCAGCTGCTTTTCCATGGCGTTGACCTTGTTTTGCAGACTGCGCACCGAAGAGGCCAGTCGGACCTTCTCGGCCAGGAAATACAGGGTGCAAAAGAAGCCGCCGGCGACAAAGGACAGAAGGAGCACCACGTAGAAGGGAACCGCGGCCGTTTCGGCGTGGAGGCCGAAGACCTCGAGTTTAAGCAGCAAAGGGGTTTCCAATATGGCCGTGTTCTGCACGAAAAAGAGCATGCAGAAAAAGAAGAATGCAAGCAGGAAAAGCACCTTGATCACGCGCATGGAGGCCTCCTTGTCACGACGTAACGGTTGCGGGGTAATCCGTAAAATAAGGCAGAAGCCGGTCATAGGTGGAGAGCAGATGCTGCGGTACGACCCGCGTCTCCCCGAAAACGGCCATGAACGAGGAGTCGCCGTTCCAACGGGGCACCATCTGGAAATGCAGGTGGGCGGCAATGCCCGCTCCGGCCGCCGCGCCGAGGTTAAGCCCGATGTTGATGCCCTGAGGATGCATGGCTTCCTGCATCGCCTTCGTGCAGTAGGTCAGCCCCCGGGTCAGTTCCAGGGTCTCCTCGGGCGTCAGTTCGGTCAGGCAGCTCGCGTGGCGAAACGGCGTGACCATCAAGTGTCCGCAGTTGTAGGGGAACTTGTTCATGATCACGAACGTGTGCCGCCCTCTGGCCAGCACCAGCCGTTCCCTGTCCTCGTCTCGGTTCTCGGGCAGGCAGAACACGCAGGCGTCCGGCTTGGGTCCGAGAATGTAGTCCATGCGCCAAGGCGCCCACAAAACTTCCATACGTACCATTTTCTCCGAAAATTCAAGCAACGCCGAGCAGGGAAGCGGTCAACGCGGCAGCTTCCTCGGGCGTGGCGGCGGGCCGGACACCGGAAAGGGCCGCGTGGTGCCCGATGGCCACCACCGGGCGGCCGATTTTGAGCGCCACGCCGATTTCCGACAGGGTCCCGGCCCCGCCGGAAACGGCTATCGCCGCTTCGCCGTTTTTGACCACCAACACGTTTCGCGCAATGCCAAGGCCGGTGACGATGGGCACGTCGACGTAGGGATTGGCCGCTGCCGGATCGTCGCCGGGCAGGATGCCGATGGTGCGTCCGCAGGCTTCGCGCGCGCCCTGGCAGACGGCGGTCATGACGCCGCCAAGTCCCCCGCATACGACGGTCCATCCCCGGCCGGCCAGAAGGGCGCCAAGACGCCGGGCCACCTCGGAGGTGGCCGCGTCGCACGTCCCCGCGCCGATGACCGAAATCCGCCTTTGCAACGCCGTGTCCATGTCCGCCTCGTCTTACACGCCTCTATCTCCAAGGGCAAGGGACCCTTAGCCGCAAGGCGACAAGTTGCGGCGAAGGGGGGCTTGAGTCCGGACGGCGACCGGACTAGAATTCTTTTCCATGTTCGATTTTGTACCTCAAAATTACCCAACGTCCCCGGGTGTTTACCTTATGAAGGGAGCCAAGGGGAAAATTCTCTACGTCGGCAAGGCCAAGAACCTGCGCGCCAGGCTCGGTTCCTATTTCCGGGGCGAGGCCGGCCACAGCCCCAAGACCATCGCCCTGGTCGCCCGCATCGCGGCGGTGGAAGTGCTGCTGACCGCCTCGGAAAAAGAGGCGCTGCTCCTGGAGTCGAGCCTTATAAAAAAGCACCGCCCGCGCTACAACGTGGTGCTCAAAGACGACAAGAACTACATCCTGTTCAAGCTCGACAAGCGGTCGCCCTATCCGCGTCTGGCCTTCACCCGGCGTGTGGTGCGCGACGGCGCGGCCTATTTCGGCCCGTTCACCTCGGCCGCCGCTGCCCGGACCACCTGGAAGGAGCTCGGCCGGGTGTTTGCCCTGCGCAAATGCGGCGACCGGACGCTTCAAAACCGCATCCGGCCCTGCCTGTACCATTTCATCGGCCAGTGTCTGGCGCCGTGCGTCAAGGCCGTGGACCCCGAAACGTACATGGCGCTGGTGCACCGGGTGGAGGCCTTTTTGACCGGCCGCTCGGCCGAGGTGCTGAAATCCGTGCAAAAGGAGATGGAACAGGCCTCCGAGCGGCTGGACTTCGAGGCGGCGGCCAGGCTTCGCGACCTGCTTTTCGCCATGCGGCGCACGGTGGAGGGGCAGGCGACCGTGCTGACGCGTCTGGTCGACATGGACGTGGCCGATTTTACCGTCACTGCCCTCGGCGTGGGGCTGTGCGTGCTTTTTGTGCGTCAGGGGCGGTTGCTCGACCGCAAGACGTTTTTCTTTCCGGGCATCGAGGCCGGGGAAGCCGTCGGTGCGGCCGGCAGCGCCCTGGTACAGTTCTACCGGCCCGAGAGCTTCATCCCGGCCCGGGTGGTGGTGCCGCCAAGCCTGGCCCCGCGGATGGCCGGCGTCTCCGTTGCGGATGACGCGCCCGGCGAGGCCGACGAAGGTGAAGAGACTTCGGGCGATGGGGCGGCCCTGGCCGAGATTCTGGCCGAGCGCCGGGGCGGGCCGGTGCGCCTGGGATCGCCGCGCGGGCGCGAGGAGCGAAAGCTCCTGGAGCTGGCCGGGGCCAATGCCCGGCGCGCTGCCGAGGAGGCGGTCAAGGCGGCCGAGCGCGACGTGCTGCCTTCCCTCGCGACCGCCTTTGGTTTGGTGGCGCTCAACCGCATCGAGGCCGTGGACGTCTCGCACCTGGGCGGCAAGGGCGTGCGGGTGGGTATGGTGGTTTTCGAGGAGGGGTCGCCCAAAAAAAGCGATTACCGGGCCTATGCCTTTCCGGAGCTTGAGGGCACGTCCGACGACTATCTGGCCCTGGCCTCCTTTGCCGCCAAACGGGCCGCTTCCGGGCCGCCGTGGCCGGACCTGCTCCTTGTCGACGGCGGCAAGGGCCAGCTTGAGGCAGTCCTTCGCGCCCTGACCGAGGCGGGAGCCGGCGGGGCCTTTGCCCTGGCGTCCATCGCCAAGGGCGACACGCGCAGCCAAAACGAGATGGGGGACGTCATCTACGTGCCGGGCCGCAAGAATCCGCTGGCGCTTCGGCCCGGATCGCCGGAACTGCTTTTTCTCCAGCGTGTGCGCGATGCGGTGCATGACTTTTCCATTGGCCGGCAGCGCTTGGCCAGGAACAAGACGGGACTCAAAAGCGCCGTGCTCGATCTCCCCGGAGTGGGGCCCAAGACGGCGCGAAAATTGTGGGAGGCGTTCGGCTCGGTTGCGGCCATGAAAGCGGCGAGCCCGGCCGATATCGCGGCCAAAGCCGGCCTTGGCCCCAAGCAGGCGGCCAAGGTTGCCGACAGCCTGTCCGGGCTTGCGGGTTGATTTGTGCGGACTTTCTGGTCTACCAAAGGGGAATCTTTTGTAATCGGAGCCCGCATGCCCCCCCTTCAGGAATTCTTGGCTCTGGCCGACGCCATCGCGCCGGAGCATCGCTACCGTACGGTGTACGACACGGATTTTCGTGTTCTCGTGCCAGGGAAAGAGCCCATCGATGCCGGAACCCTCGACGCTTTTTCGCGCATCGATTTCGCCGGCCGCACGGTGGTCGACCTCGGCTGCAATTTTGGTTTTTTCAGCTTTCAGGCCCGCCGGCTTGGCGCTTCCTCGGTGGTGGGTGTGGACCGGGAGCCCAGGGTGCTCGACGGCTGTTCGCTTTTAAAGGAACACTTTAACATCGACGGCGTGGCCTTCGAGTGCCACGACCTCGACGATCCGGCCTGCGCGCTGCTTGCGCGCACATTCGACATTGCCATGCTGGTGGAATTTATCGGCAAGACCTTTGTGATGCAAAACCGGGTGGCGCCGGCCCTGGCGTTCCTGGAGCGGCTTTCGGACCGGGAGTTGATCGTGTCGGTGCAGAAAATCTACTGGATTCGCAAGGAACTCGGCGCAACGCCCGGACGCCTGCGGGACATCTATCCGTCCCGATATATCGACGGCGGCGATTTCCGGCTCCTCGACTACGTGCGGGACTATCTCGCCCCGCGCTGGCGCATGGAAGCCCTTTCCCCCCTGGCCGACGGCTACGAGAAACCGCGCAAGTTTTTGCGCTTCGTGCCGGCGTAGGGGGCTCATCATGCCAGACGGCACCAAACGCGCCGACATCCGCCCGGGGCTGGCCGTGGCCATCGTGCTCAAAAAGGACCAGCGCACCGGGGCGCTGACCGAAGGCGTGGTCAAGGACATCCTGACCAAGTCCCCGTTTCATTCGCGCGGGATCAAGGTCCGCCTGACCGACGGACAGATCGGCCGCGTGCAGTTGATTCGGTCGCCTGCGTAGTTTTTTTGAAAGCGCGCCGGGGGAGAGCCTTTTTGAAAAAAGGTTCTCCCCCAGACCCCCTCTCCAAAAACTTCTCACGGTAACAACATCGTATCGCTACGGCCGCTACCTGTTAAAAAATTTCGGGAGGGGAGAGCGCGAGAGGGGCACCCCTTTTTAAAGGGGTGCCCCTCTCGCATCCTTCAGCCTCAGGCCCGGCTGAAATGCCGGTATTTGATGCGGTGGGGGATGTCGGCGTCGGCGCCGAGGCGCGCCTTGCGGTCGGCCTCGTATTCCGTGAAGTTGCCGTCGAAAAAGACCACCTGGCTTTCGCCATCGAAGGCCAGGATGTGGCTGGCCACGCGGTCGAGAAACCAGCGGTCGTGGCTGATGACCAGGGCCGAGCCGGCAAAGGACAGCAGCGCGTCTTCCAGGGCTCGCAGGGTATTGACGTCCAGGTCGTTGGTCGGTTCGTCGAGCAGCAGCACGTTGGCGCCGCTTTTGAGCATCAGCGCCAGGTGCAGCCGGTTCTTCTCGCCGCCGGAGAGCACCTTGACCTTCTTTTGCTGGTCCTGGCCGGTGAAGTTGAACCGGGCCACATAGGCGCGGGCGTTGACGTCCCGCGTGCCCAGCCGGATGGTGTCGTAGCCTTCGCCCACGGCCTCGAACACGGTCTTTTCCGGGTCGAGGCTTTCGCGGTTCTGGTCCACGTAGGCCAGCTGCACCGTCTCGCCGAGTTTGAAGGACCCGGCATCAGGCGTCTCCTGACCGGTAATGAGTTTGAACATGGTGGTCTTGCCCGCGCCGTTGGGGCCGATGATGCCGACAATGGCCCCGCGCGGCACGGTGAAGGTCAGGTTCTCGAAAAGCAGCTTGTCGTCGAATCCCTTGGCCACGCCCTCGGCCTCGATGACGTTTTTGCCCAGGCGCGGTCCGGGCGGAATGTAGATCTCCAGATCCTTGGCCAACCGGTCGGATTCCTGGGAAGCCAGGGATTCGTAGGCCGTGATGCGGGCCTTGGACTTGGCGTGGCGGCCGTGCGGGGACATGCGCACCCACTCGAGTTCGCGGGCCAGGGTCTTCTGGCGCTCGCTTTCCGACTTTTCCTCCTGGCGCAGCCGTTCCTGCTTTTGCTCCAGCCACGAGGAATAGTTGCCCTTCCAGGGAATGCCCCGGCCCCGATCGAGCTCCAGGATCCAGCCGGCCACGTTGTCCAGGAAATAACGGTCGTGGGTGACGGCGATGACCGTGCCCGGGTAGCCGTGCAGGAAATGCTCCATCCAGGCCACGGTTTCGGCGTCCAGGTGGTTGGTGGGCTCGTCGAGGAGCATGATGTCGGGTTTCTGGAGAAACAGCCGGCACAACGCCACGCGGCGACGCTCGCCGCCCGAGAGTACGGACACGGGCGTGTCCGGCGGCGGACAACGCAGGGCGTCCATGGCCATCTCCAGCCGGCTGTCGAGCTCCCAGGCGTCGCAGGCGTCGAGCTTTTCCTGGACTTCGCCCTGGCGCTCGATCAGCGCGTTCATGGCGTCATCGTCCATGGGCTCGGCAAAGGCGGCGTTGATGTCCTCGAATTCCTTTAAAAGCGCCACCGTTTCGGCCACGCCTTCCTCGACCACCTCACGCACCGTCTTTTGCACGTCCACCAGCGGGTCCTGCTCCAGGTAGCCGATGGTGTGCCCCGGGGTCAGGACGGTTTCGCCCTGGAAATCCTTGTCCACCCCGGCCAGAATTCTGAGCAGCGTGGATTTGCCCGCGCCGTTGAGCCCCAGCACCCCGATCTTGGCGCCGTAGAAATACGACAGCGAGATGTCCTTGATGATCGGCTTCTTGTCATGGAACTTGCTGACGCGGATCATCGAATAAATGATTTTATTAGGCTCAGCCGCCACGGGTCCTCCTGCGTGGAAAGTGGAAATATAAAAAGAGAATGCGAGAGGGGAAACCCTTTGAAAAGGGCAGTACCCCCTCTCGCGCTCTCCCTTTCCTCAACTTTTTAATGGGTAGCGGCCGTACGAGAATACGGCGTTATCGTTAGAAGTTTTTGGAAAGGGGGCCCGGGGGAGAACCTTTTTTCAAAAAGGTTCTCCCCCGGCGCGCTTTGAATTCCTTTATCCCTTCTTGCGGGACAGGGCTTCCTGGAGCTTTTCGCCAAGGAGGCCCAGGCCACCGCCGGAAATGCTGGCGGATTTTTCCTTTTTGTACTGCCGCCAGTCATCGTTCTCATGGTCGCCATGGCCACCACGGTGATCCCGCTTGAAATCCCGTTCCTTGGTGCCGCCGACCGGGGAGAGCGTCATCTTGCGCTTTTCCGTGTCGATCTCGGAGATGATGACCGGGACCGTGTCGCCGGACGTGACCTTTTCATAGGTCGCCGGCTCCAGGGCGTCGCGCAGCTTGGACGCCGGCAAAAGGCCGGTCACCCCGGGGGCCAGGTTGATGAAAAGGCCGTATTGCTGGCGGTTTTCCACGGTCCCCTCGACAGTCGCGCCCACGGTGAAGGTCTCGGGGACCTTTTCCCAGGGATCGCCGGCCGCTTCCTTGAGGCTTAGGGAAATGCGCCGCTTGGCCAGATCGATGTCCTTGATGGACACGGTGACGATGTCGCCCGGATTGACCACGTCGGACGGCTTGGCGATGCGGCGTGTGTGGCTCATCTCGCTGACGTGGACGAGTCCCTCGATGCCCGGGGCAAGTTCCACGAACGCGCCGAAATCGGCCAGCCGCGTCACTTTGCCGTCGACCTTGTCCCCGACGGCGAACTGTTCGCCCACGCTGTCCCAGGGATCCGGACCGGCCTGTTTGATGGAGAGCGAAATGCGGGGGCGGCCTTTCTTGTCGCGGTCAAACGACAGCACCTTGACCGTGGTGGCCTGGCCGAGGGACACGGCGTCCTCGGGCTTTTCGGCCCGGGACCAGGAAAGCTCGGACAGGTGCACCAGCCCTTCGAGCCCGGGCGCCACTTCGGCGAAGGCCCCGAAGGTGGCGAAGCGGGTGATCACAGCCGGGATGATGTCGCCGGGATTGACCGATTCCAGGAACCGCAATTCCGATTCGGCCCGTTCCTCTTCGAGCAGCTTGCGCCGGGAGACGACAATGTTGCGGCCGTCGCGCTCGAAGGTGGTTATGGCGAAATTGTAGGTCTGGCCGACATGGGCTTCGGGGTTTTCGGTGAAGGCGATGTCGATCTGACTGACCGGACAAAACGCCCTCTGGTGGAGAATTTCCACATCGAAGCCGCCCTTGCGCGAGGCCGTCACCTTGCCCTCGACGGGCACGCCCGCCTCGAACGCCGTCCGCAGCGCCTCGGCCCCGCCTTGTCCAGTCAAAGCCTTGGACAACAGGACTTCGTCGCCGCGCAGGGAAACGACGTACAGGGTCACGGATTCGCCTTCGCCGACGGTCAGCGCGCCTTCTTCGTCGAGAAATTCCGACTTGTCGGCCACTCCGTCGAGCTTGGTGCCGGTATCCACCACCACGGTGGTATCGGTGATGGTGATGATAGGTCCGGTGATACGGTCGCCAACGTTGATTTCGCCGCCGCATTCGGCCAAGGAGGCCTCCATGAGCGCGGCGAATTCGCCATCGGCCGGCATGTCCTTGGTGTCCGGCGTCTTGTCTGCCATGATCGCTCCGAAATAAAAGGGGATGATTTGGGCGCGAACGCGCCGGGGCGCACTGTAGCGCAGCGGCGCTCCTTGTCAAATGCGAAATCGGCCCTATTTTAGGAAAATTGACCGACAGGGCATTTTGGGAGGCTCCATGGACCCAGTTACCCACATCGCGGCCGGCGTGCTCATCGGGCAGGCCGCCAAGGACCGATTCCCGGCCGGGAGGGCGCTCGTGCCCCTGGCCGCGTTTGCCGCCTGGATGCCCGACATCGACAACGTGGTCACGCTTTTCGGCCCGGAAGCCTACATGCGCTACCACCGGGGGCTGACCCATTCGCTTCTCGGCGGCGCGGCCATGGCCTGGCTTTTGGCCTTTATCGTGGGCCGGTTCTGGCGCGAGGTCAACCTGGCGCGGCTCTTTGTCCTTTTTTACCTGTGCGTGCTGTCGCACCTTTTTCTCGACTGCATCACCACGTATGGCACGGGGATTTTTCAGCCGTTCTCCGATGTTCGCGTCTCCTTTCCCTCGGTCTTCATCATCGACCCGATCTACACCCTGACCCTGGTGGCGCTGGGAGTTTTCGGGGCGCTTCGTCCCATGGCCCGCAAGAAGCTGGCCACGGCCGGACTGGTCGTACTGCTGGCCTGGCCGGCGTTTGGCTTCGGCGTGGGCCGGTTCGTGGCCGCCCGGGCCCAGGCGCTTTTGGCCAGACAGGGAGATACGGTCGCGTCCGTCACCGTGCAGCCCGACGCCTTTGCCCCGCTGTGGTGGAAGGTCGTGGCCGACAAGGGGGATTCGTATCTGCTGACGGGGTTGACCCTGACCGCGCCGGATACCCTCTTGCCCGTGCGTCTTTTCCACAAGGCCGCCCGGGCCGAGCTCGAAGCCCTGGGCCGGCAGGCTCCGGTTTTTTCCGAGTACGTCTGGTTCACCGATTTTCCGGTCAAATTCGCGGACACCACCCAGCAAGGCTCCACCGTCACCTTCAAGGACCTGCGATTCATGGCCATAAATCCCCTGGTGGCCGAGGTGCGCGGTCCGGCCGTGCCCTTTACGCTCACGGCCTATCTCGATCCGGCCGGCAAGCTTTTGCGGGCGCTTTTTTCCCAGGTGGGCAAGGCCGAAGTGATTTTGCCCCTGTCCAAGCCCGGCAATTCCAACGAAACCATGGCGGCCGGCCGGGGCTGATCCGGCCAAGGGCAAGCGGTTGCTTCTATGCAATTGCGGCAGGGGAGGGCGCGAGAGGGGCTACTGCTCATTTTAAAGGGCAGTAGCCCTCTCGCATGCCTTCCCTCTTTCTATTTCATTTCCAAAGGCACGCAGATTTCCGTCAGCCACTCCTCGGGCGGCGTGGTCTTGGGATCGTTTAAGTAGAACTCCAGGCTCGGCGCGCCGGCGAACTCCCGGCCCGAGTCCGGCCCCCACACGCCGCACAGCCAGGCATAGGCCCCGGCGAGCAAGGTATATGGCCCCTTGACCACGGCCGTGGCGTAGTCGCCGTCGCCAATGACCGCAACCGGCAATTCCGGCGTGCCGGCGAAACCCTCCGGCACGGTCAGGCAGGCGTCATAGCGGATTTTGTCCGGCGGCGTGATCTGGGGATCGTCATGCCCCACTCCGATCATTTGTGTCCCCGGCCCGAAAAGGCCGCGTTTGCCGGCCTCGGCGCACAGCTTCGCCCAGGCCGCCTCGCACTGGTCATACGGTCCCACATGCCGCACACAGGCCACGCGCAGCGGCGGCAATTTCTTGATCGTTACGGTCAGTTCCATGCGCTTTCGCTCCTTGATAGGGGGTAAAAAGTCCGCCAATTCCCGGGGTCGGGCCGGGTCCCGGCGTTGTCCGCGCCACACGGAGGGTGCCATGCCGTAGGCCGTCCGAAAGGCGCGGCCAAAGGCGTCGGGCGAATCGTACCCGGCCTCCAGCGCCACCTCGGTTACGGAGCGCGCCCCGTAGGCCAGTCGGTGGGCCGCCCGGGCCAGCCGCAGGCGCCGCTGAAACGATCCCACCGTCTCGCCGGTCATGCCCGTGAAGATGCGGTGGAAATGAAAGGGCGAAAAATGGGCTGCCCGGGCGATTTCCTCCAAGGGGAGCTCGGCGTCGAGGCCCGCTTCCATGGCCCGCATGGCTGTCAACACCCGTTGCCGCCAATCCCGCCGCGTCGCTTCGCTCATGTTCCCTCCAAGCCTTCCTATGGCCTGTTTCCTGGCCATTCGCCCGACTTCCCTTGCGCTTTTCGGCGTTTCTGGAAATAGGGCGCTATGATTTATATACGGCTAAAAATTATTGTTGAACGATGATTTATTTTCGATTATCGGATAGGAATCCGGGCATTGGTCCAATCGGGGACCCCTTGCATCCGTAACCACAACAACCGCTTCCGGAGGACACGATGCAACCAAGAAACAACATGGACGGAATCAGACGGCTGGGCGGCCTGCTCGAACGCGTCTGTCTGGTCGCCGCGGTGGCCGTTATTCCGCTGACTGGCCTGTACTGGGCCGCGTTCAACAGTCTGCCGTCCACCATGACCGCCGAGGCCGTCAGGCAGGCCGCCTCTCCGGTGCTCCCGACCTGGGTGCGGGGGCTGTGTTTCCTTACGGCCCTGGTCCCTGGCACGGCGCTTATGCTTACCCTGTTGCGTCTGCGTCATCTTTTTGCCCTGTACAAGGAAGGCCGCATTTTCACCCTGGCCAATGTGGCCTGCTTCCGTTCCGTGGCCAGGGCGCTTTTGTGGTGGGCCATTGCCTCCATCATCCATACGCCGCTTTACGGGTTGGCGGTCACCGCCGCCAATCCGCCCGGGCGGCACTTGCTGACCCTCGGCATCGGCTCCACGGAGGTGGAGCTCTTTTTCATCGCCGCCCTGGCCGTCGTCATTTCGCGCGTCATGGACGAGGCCCGACGCCTGGACGAAGAACAAGCCCTGACGGTATAGGCCCGGCCATGCCGATCATCGTCAACCTCGATGTCATGCTGGCCCGTCGCAAGATGGCCTCCAAGGATCTGGCCGAGGCCGTGGGCATCACCGCCCAGAACCTTTCCATCCTCAAAACCGGAAAGGCCAAGGCCATCCGTTTCGTCACCCTGGAAGCCATCTGCCGGGCGCTCGCCTGTCAGCCGGGCGATATTCTGGAATACCGACAAGATTCCGCCGCATCGGAATAAAAGGGAATTCCATGCCAATACGGCCCGGGAACGTGAAGTGCGCGTCTTCGGCGATCCGTTGGAGCGTATCTGGAAAGACTGCGTCTTCGGCCTGTGCGGCGTGCCCGACGTGCGTCGGCGCATGTTCGAAACCGTCGTCACCAGCAGCCCCGGGACCAGACTGGAATGGCTGCGCCAGGCCGAAGCCCTCGTCCTGGAAACCTTTGCCGTCTCCTGACGTCAGCTTAAGGAGTGCCCCATGCCCTTCGTCAACATCAAGATCACTCGCGACGGAGCCACCCCGGAACAAAAAACCCGCGTCATTGAGGGTGTCACCAACCTCCTGCGCGACGAACTCGGCAAGAACCCCCAGACCACCGTGGTCATCATCGAGGAAGTCGATACCGACAATTGGGGCATCGGCGGCGAGACCATTACGGTGCGCCGCGCCCGAGGCTAGCAGGCCGGGGGTGCGGCAACAGGACACCCGCAACCGCACCGCCGTCCGCCATCTCCACCCGGTAAAAGGGGGCCGGGGGACATCAAGTCCCCCGGCGGAGGGGTCCAGGGGAGGCGGAGCCTCCCCTGGAGCTTACATCCGAATCAAATAAACCCCGGCCAAAAGCAGCACACTTCCGAGCAGCCGTTTGCCGTCGAAGGGGATGTGGGGGAAGCCGAGGAGGGCGTAGTTATCCAAGGCCATGGAGGCCCCCATCTGGCCGGCCAGGGTCAGGGCGATCATAGCGCCCGCGCCGATACGTGGGGCCAGGATGACGGTGGCGGTGACGAAGAAGGCTCCCAGCGAACCGCCGACCCAGTACCACCAGGGGGTGGCGGGCAGGGCGCGGGACACGGGCACGCTTTGGGCCATGGCGGCGAGCACCAGGCCAAGGACCAGGGTGCCGACGAGAAATGACACGAAGGCGGCGGGGATGGCGCCGTTGATGACGTCGGCGAGCTTGGCGTTGATGCCGGCCTGGACGGGCATGAGCATGCCGGCGACGATGGCCAGGATGATAAAAGCCGTTTGCATCGGGGTGCTCCGTGATCAGTATTTCTTGTCGACGACGGTCTTGCCGATGGGGGCCAGAGCCAGCGTTGCCAGCTTGAGGTGTTGCAGGGCGAAGGGGATGCCGATGATGGTCACGAAGTTGGCCACGGCGGCGAGCAGGTGTCCGATGGCCAGCCACACGCCGCACAGCACGAACCAGATGATGTTGCCGAGAAGCCCGAACGGCCCGGTGCCGATGTCTTCGCCCGAGATGTGGCGGCGATCGATGACTTCCTTGCCGAAGGGCCACAACGACAGGTTGCCGAGCACGAAACAGGCGCGGGTCCAGGGGATGCCGATGATGGTGATGGCCATGAGGATGCCGGCCAGGTACCAGCCGATGCCCATCCAGAAACCGCCGAGGATGAGCCAGAGGATGTTCATGAGGAAGTTGACGGGCTGCATGCGCGCTCCTTTGATTTAGTTGGCGGGGAGTTTGGCCAGGAGGTTGGACACGGCGCGCAGGTGGGCTTTTTCCTCCTGGGCGAGGGTCGTATAGAGGCTGGCCGATTCGGTGTCGTCGGTTTTGATGGCGAGCCGGGTGTAAAGGTCCAGGGCCTGCGCCTCCACTGACGAGGCCAGTTCCAGGGCTTCCCGGGCCGAGGCGGGCGTGCCGCCGAGCTGCTCGAGGAACGCGGCTCCGGGGAGGCCGCCTTCGAGTTCGGGGGAGGCCCCGGCAAGGAGGGCTTCCAGGGCGGTCTCGTCGCCCGTTTCCTTGCGGTAGAGGCCGTGGACGTGCTGGAGGTGACGCTGTTCGAAGCCGGCCAGGCGTTCGAAGGTGGGCTTGGTTGCGGCGTCCGCGTCTTTGGCCAGATTCGTGTAGAATCCGCCCAGGGCCGCTTCCATGCCGATGGCGGCCAGCAGGATTTCCCTGGGGGATTCGTTGCCGGTAAGAAGGGTCATGCCGGCGTCGGGCTTGCCCGTGGCGGCTGCGCCCTGCCAGGCCATGGCCCCGCCGAGCATGTTGACGATGTGGGGGAATCCCGCGCCGGAGAGGAGTTTGGCGGCGGCGGCGCTACGACCTCCGGAGCGGCAGTAGACCACCACCGGCTTGTCGCGGCGGATGTCGCCCAGACGGTCGGGCAGGTCGGGCAGGGGAAGGAGCTTCGCGCCGGGCAGGTGGAATTCCTCGTATTCCTGCTCCATGCGGACATCGAGAAGCGTCAGGTCTTCCGGACGACTCTTGGCGAGCAAATCCCGGACGTCATCGGCCGAAGTATTGACCACGCCGGCGGGGCCGGACTGGTCTGGAGCGTGGGGCATGGGGCGTCTCCGGGGTTACGGGTTGCGCTTTGGCCGGCGGGTAGGGTACGAAACTGCCAACCTTGCCCATAGCATATGCTCGTGGGCGGGAAATCTTGTCAAGGCGGGCAGGTATGACGCACGGGCGGGGGCTGACCCCTTTGTGGGCCGAATTGCTTCTGATCGGCCTTCTTGGCGGGGGGATGGCGGTGGCCATGAACATGGCCCGGGCCGAACCCGTGCCGTGGGTGATCGATTTCGCGGCGCAGGACCGGCGCGAGGCGCTGCAGCGCGGGCTTGAGACCATTGACGCCACGGGCGCCCGGATCATGCTGGGCAAGCCCGGCGTCGTCTTCATCGATGCCCGCACGCCCGGGGAATTCGCCATAAACCATGTGAGCGGGGCGAAGAACCTGCCCCAGGAAGCCATGTACGGCGACCTGGACCAGGCGGCGAGCGCCCTGGGGCTGACCCACGAGGACAGGCTCATCGTCTATTGCGGCAATATTTTTTGCGACAAGAGCAAGGAGTTGGCCGAGGCCTTGCGCACGGCCGGCTATCCCTACGTCACTGTGGTGACCGACGGGTTTGACGGCTGGCAGGTCGCTGGCGGCCCCACGGAGGGCGGCATATGAGGATTGTCGGCGCGGTGCTGCGCGTGGCGCTGGGGCTGGTTTTTCTGGCCGCCGCCTGGGACAAGATCGTCGACCCCCTGGCCTTTGCCAAGATCATCCGCAACTATCAGATCGTCCCCGACCAGCTCATTGCCGGCGTGGCCCTGGTGCTGCCCTGGATCGAGGTGGTCGTCGGCATGTGCCTCATCACCGGGTTTCTTTCCCGTGGGGCGAGCCTGTCGGCGTCCCTGATGATGGCCGTTTTCCTGGCGGCCATGGCCTGGACCTGGCACAAGGGCATCAGCACCCAGTGCGGCTGTTTCACCACCAAGGCCGACGACGCCATTTCCGCGAGGACGTTCGTGCGGGACGGGAGCATATTGGCCCTGGCCGTGCTCGTGACCGTGGAGAGTTTCGTGCGGGCCAGGCGCGTTTGAGGCAGGCCCCATGTCCGGGGTGAAGATCATTCCCATCGGCAAGCCGCTCACCGTGCGGCAGCGGCTGCTGGAATCGCTCGGCGACGTGCTGGCCAGGCAAGGCTTCGACGGGCTGACGCTTGAGGCCGTCGTCAAAGAGGTCGGGCTCACGCGGACGGTGGTTCTGCGCCATTTCCAGAACCTCGACGACATGGTGACGGCTCTTGGCCAAAGCCCGGGCTTCTGGCCGCCGGTCGCCGAACTGCAGGACGGGGTGCCGGGCAGGTTCGCGGCCATGCCGCCCCAGGCCCAGCTGGCCCATTTTTTCAAGGCCACCATCCGGGGGCTTTTGGCCCGGCCGCGCACCCTCGACATCATGGCCTGGGAACTCCTGTCCCGAAACCGCTACTCCCGGCTGCTGGAATATCCTCGGGTGCGCCGTTCCCTGGAATTTTTCGAAACCGTCACGGGCGAGGTGCCCGAATCCCTGGACCTGACCGCCGTTGTGGCCGTACTTGGCGGCGCGGCCATGTTCCTGGCCGTGCGCTCCCGGCAAAGCGGGGTGTTCGGCGGACTCAACCTGTATGACGACGGAGATCGCGACCGCGTGGACAAGGTGCTGGATCTGCTGGTGGCCGGCATCCTGCGCCAGGGCGGGGACGGTTAAGGCCGCTTCCCGAATGCTCCGGTCCTGGGTAAAAAACTCGCCAGTTTTTGAAGAAAGGCATACGTGATCGGTGAAGCCGTCCTCATGGTTCCTCTGCGCGGACCTCGAGGACGGGACACGAGTCGATCAAGGAGAATGCGATGTTGATGTCGGGAAAAAAGGTGTTGGTTTTCGGCGTGGTCAACGAACGCAGCATCGCCTACGGCATAGCCAAGGCCCTGCGCGACCAGGGCGCGACCCTGGCGCTCGGCTATGCCGCCGAGCCCATCCGCAAGCGCATCGAACCCATTGCCGCCAACCTGGGAGCGGACTTCGTCTTTCAGTGCAACGTGTCGGCGGACGAGGAGATCGCCAAAGCGGCTGCGCTCGTCCGCGAGAAATGGGGCACGGTGGACTGCATGGTCCATTCCATCGCCTACGCCAACCGCGAGGACCTGACCGGCCGGTTCATCGACACCAGTCGCGAGGGATTCCGGATCGCCCTCGACGTTTCGGCCTATTCCCTGGTGGCCCTGTGCCGCGCCTTCGAGCCGTTCTTTTCTCCGGGTGCGTCGGTCATCACCATGAGCTATTACGGCTCGGGCCGGGTCGTGGCCAATTATAACGCCATGGGCGTGGCCAAGTCCGCCCTGGAGGCCAGCGTCCGCTACCTGGCCGTGGACCTCGGAAAATCCGGCGTGCGCATAAACGCCATCAGCGCCGGCCCGGTGCGCACCATGGCCGCCTCGGCCATAAGCGGCTTCCGCTCCATCCTCGAAACCATCGAAAAGCGATCGCCGCTCGGCCGCAACATCGGCCTGGAAGACATCGGCCGCTGCGCCCTCTACCTCGCCTCGGACCTGTCCTCGGGCACCACCGGCGAGGTGGTCTTCGTGGATTCCGGCTACAACATCATGGGCGTCTAGGGCGCGGCATGAACGCACGAGATGAGGCGCTGGCCAAGCTTGTTCGCCTTGGAGCGCTGTCCGCCGCGAACGGGCGCAAGCCGGATCACGTCGACATTCACCGGGTGCGCGGCGCGGTCGGGCTGCGCCCGTTCGTGGCCGGGCTGATGGGCCGTCGTCCGGGCTGGCTGCGGCTGCTCTACCGAGTGCGGGCGGTGCTGGCCCGGCTGCTTGGCCTGCAACAGGCCAAACAGCCGCCGACCGACGTGCGAGCCGAGGATGTGCCCATGACGCCGGGTGATCGGTTGTCCGTGTTTACGGTGGTGGCGGCCGACGCGGACAGCCACTGGGTGGCCGAGGGCGCGGATAAGCACTTGCGGGCCGTGCTGGCGGTTTTGGTCACGCCGGAGCAGGACGGCCGCAACCGCTTCGATGTCGTGACCGTGGTCGAGTATCTGCATTGGACCGGACCGGTCTATTTCAACCTTATCCGACCCTTCCACCATCTCGTCGTCTGGCGGCTGGCGCGAACCGCGGCCAAGGGCTGACGTCCTTCGCGGCAGTATCCGTCGCCGGCAAGACGCTTGCCGACATGCCAAAACCTTCTTTCGAGCCGGAGCGATCCGGCTCTTTTTTTGTCCTGTCGTCCTGGAGCGGTTGACAGACCGGGTGAATGTTGAAACATATGTTCTAAACAAATGTATAAAACATCTGTATAGGGGTAAGTATGGGTAGTGACACGCCAGCCGGCGTCAAGGAACGACTCTTCTACGCGGCGGTGCGGGTCTTTGCGGCCAAAGGCTACAAGGGCGCGACGGTTCGGGACATCTGCCGCGAGGCAAAGGGGGCCAACCTCAATGCCGTGCAGTACTATTTTGGGGGCAAGGACAAGCTGTACCAAGCCGTGCTCACGGTGCTTTTCACCGAAGGGGACCGCCGTGTGCGCGAACGGCTCGCGTCCGACGACGAGGCGCTTCCCGAGGCGCGGCTGAAGCTGCTGCTGGAGGTGTTTTGCCAGGTGCTTTTTTCCCATAGCGAAATCGGGGATGCCTTTTTGCGCTTGTGGGCCATGGAACTGGCCAATCCGTCACCGTTTTTCGGCGACATGATCGAACGCCACAGCCGTCCCCAGACGCTGGCCATGCTGGACATCCTGTCCGCAATCCTCGGCCCGAAGGCATCGCTGGAAGTGCTCGTGGAATGCATGATGAGCGTGCTTGGTCCGGCCGTGTATCAGGCGCTGCTTTGGCCGACCCTGCAGCGGATGTTCCCGGAACATCCGCCCATGACGGAGCAGTGGCCCCGTCTGGCCGACCACCTGTACCGTTTTTGCATGGCCGGGCTTGCGGCCGTGCGTGAAACACTTGGAGAATGACGCCATGCGGGAACTGACGCCACAGCCTGGGAGAATCCATTTTTTGGACAATATGCGGATGTTCGCGGTCGTAAGCGTCGTGGCGCTGCACGCCGCGATCGTGTATGCGCCGGTCGTACCCTGGTGGTATGTCCTGGACGGCAACAAGAACGCCGTGTTCGATATTATTCTGGTCGCGACGGACGGCTATGTCATGCCGACGCTCTTTTTCATCGCCGGCTACTTCGCCTTGTCCTCCCTGCGGCGTCAGGGGGCCGGCGCCTTCCTGGCCGCCAAGCTCAAGCGATTGGGCCTGCCGCTGGTCGTGCTGACCCTTTGCACCTGCCCGATCATCTCCTACGTGATTTATCGCGGCCAGGGGGGCAGCGAGTCCTACTGGCGCTATTGGCTCGGCCTGTTGCCAACGGCCGTGGACTGGCAATACCGTCCCCTCCTTCCCGAGGCCATGGCGCGCGCCATATTGCCCTTTCACTTGTGGTTCCTGGGCCTGCTGCTGCTTTTTTGCGGACTCTTGGCCGTCGCCCGCCTCGTTGTTCCCGGGCGGGAGCGGGGCCGGCCTGATGCCGCCTCGGGTCCCGGATTGGGACTGTTCGCCTGGCTGGCGTTGGCCGTGGGCCTGGCCGAGGCCGTCGCCCAGGTCCTCGTTCCGGACATCGCCTGGTTCGCCTTTGGTCCGTTTCTCTTGTGGCAGCCGGCGCGGTTGCCGCTCTATCTGGGGATGTTCCTGCTTGGGTCCTATGCCTGGGATCGCGGCTGGTTCAGGGCGCACCAGGTGTACGGGAAGACATGGCTGTGGGGCGTGGCGGCGCTTTTGGCCTTCCTTTTTATGGCGGGCATTGGCGGGAGCCTGGCGACGCGGCATTCCGGGTTGCTCCTGGCGGCCTATGGTCTGGCCCGGACCTTTTTCGCCGTGGCCGTCCTCTTTTTGCTCGCCGGATTCGGGCAGCGTCGCTGGAACCGGCCGGGTGGGGTGAGCGGGAGTCTTTCCGTCGCCTCCTACGACATCTATCTGGCCCATTTCCCCCTTGTCATCGTTTTGGGATACCTGCTGGCGGGAAACGACCGGACGGCCCTGCTCAAGTTTTCGATCGTCTTTTTCGGGAGCCTTGGCGTCTGTTGGGGAGCGAGCCGGATCGTCAGGCCGTTGCGCCTGACATGGCTGGCGGCGCTGCTCGTCGGGGGCGTCGCCCTGTGCCTGATGCCGTGGCGATAACGAGCCGCGTATCAGCGGCGACGGGGCGACACGCCGCATCCGCCGCGGGGACGCGCCCGGCGTCGATCCGCTCATCCCCATCATCGCCCTGACCGCCCATGCCATGGATGGCGACAAGGATCGCTACCTGGCCTGCGGCATGAATGATTATCTCTCCAAACCGGTGGACCTCACGGCGCTTGGCCGGGCCGTGGCCAGGGCCGCCACCCTGCGCCGGGCCATCACGGAAATGGATTGACATTCCTTTCCGCCGCCCGGTCGTCTTGACTCCATGGCCTGGACGTGTTTGACCATGAAAGATGCAAACAAGCGGGAGGTTTGTCCATGGCCGCGACTGTAGTGGAACATTTGATGACGCGCCTGAAGCAGATCGGTGTGACGGACGTGTTCGGCGTTCCCGGAGATTTTTCCTTCGCCTTAAACGACGCTGTGGACAACGATCCGGACATGCGCTGGATCGGCTGCTGCAACGAACTCAATGCCGCCTATGCCGCCGACGGCTACGCCCGGGTCAAGGGGCGCTCCGCCCTGTGCACCACCTACGGCGTGGGTGAGCTTTCGGCGCTGTGCGGCGTGGCCGGCTCCTACACGGAGCATCTGCCCGTCATCCATCTGGTCGGCATGCCGACCGTATCCACCCAAAAGGCCCGACGTATCGTGCACCACACGCTCGGCACCGGCAATTTCGAGGCTTACGCCGACATGACCAAGCCGGTGGTGGCCGCAAGCGCTATTTTGACCCCGGAAAACGCGGCCTGCCAGATCGAGCGCTGCCTGGAAGCGGCCGTGGCCCGCAACCGGCCCGTCTACATGGCCCTGCCCCAGGACTATGCCGACAAGGAACTGGCCGGGGAACTCGTCTGCGCCCCCGAGGCCCCGCAGAGCGATCCCGGGACCTTGGCCGCGGCCATCGACGCCATCGCCGAAATGATCGGCGCGGCGCAATCGGCCGTGGTCCTGGCCGGCTACCTCATCGCCCGGCTCGGTCTGCGCCAGGTGGCCAAGGGGCTTTTGACCCGCACCGGGCTGCCTTTCGCCACCATGTTCATGGACAAGACCGCCCTGGACGAGACCCTGCCCGGCTACATCGGTCTCTACGACGGCCGGATCATGAACCCCCAGGTGCGCGATTTCGTCGAGGGCTGCGACTGCGTGCTCAATATCGGCGCGCTATGGAGCGATTTCAACACCGGGGCCTTTACCGCCAAGATTGACCCCGCGCGCATGATCGCGATCATGCAGCACGAGGTGCGGGTGGGGCACGCCACCTTCCTCGATGTGGAGATGCGCGACGTGCTGGAAGGACTGGCCAAGGTCCTGCCGGCCAAACCGGCGAAAGTGAAAAATCCGACCGGCCTCGGCGCGCCCAAGGGCGCGCCGGACGACCCCATCTGTCCGGACTACCTGTACCCGCGCTTCGAGAAGTTCCTGCGCGAAGGCGACATCGTCATGGCCGAGACCGGCACCATCTCCATGGGGCTGGGGTTTGCCAAGATGCCGACCGGGGCGGAATTTTTCAACCAAACCCTGTGGGGCTCCATAGGCTGGGCCACGCCGGCCGCCTTTGGCGCGGCCATGGCCGCGCCGGACCGCCGCACGCTTCTTTTTACCGGCGAGGGCTCGCATCAGATGACGGCCCAGGAAATCGGCCAATTCGGCCGCTATGACCTGAAGCCCCTTATCTTCTGCCTCAATAACGACGGGTACCTGATCGAACGGCTGCTCTGCAAGGACCCCAAGAGTTCCTACAACGACCTTGCGCCCTGGAATTACACCCAGCTTCCCGCCGCCTTCGGCATGGCCGACTGGTACTGCGCCAAGGCTTCGACCAATGCCGAGTTGGAAGCGGTTATGGCCAAGGCCGAGACCTGCGGCACCGGAGCCTATATCGAGGTGGTCATGGACCAGATGGCGGCCTCGCCCCTGGCCAAAAAGCTCGGGGAATCCATCCAGACGCTGTACAGCAAGTAGGGGAAGAGCGGAGGCAGCGAAGAAAGTGCGAGAGGGGAAACCCTTTAAAAAGGGTTCTCCCCTCTCGCGCTCTCCCTTTCCTAAATTACTTAACGGGAGAAATGTAGTACGACTAGTCGCAATTATTATGGATGAAGGAAGCATCTCATAAGACGATGTGTTCCCCTAATACGTTTCGCAATGGTCAGGATGCTGGGCGCTATTCGCCGATGATCTTGACCAACACCCGCTTTCTGCGCCGGCCGTCGAATTCCCCGTAAAAGATGCGTTCCCAAGTGCCAAAGTCTAGTCGGCCTTCGGTGATGGCCATTACCACCTCGCGGCCCATGATCTGCCGCTTCATGTGCGCGTCGGCATTGTCCTCGCCGACGTTGTGGCGATAGCCGGAGACGGGTTCGTGGGGAGCGAGCTTTTCCAGCCATACCTCGTAGTCGTGGTGCAGGCCTGATTCGTCGTCGTTGATGAAGACCGAGGCGGTTATGTGCATGGCGTTGACCAGACACAGCCCTTCACGCACGCCGGATTCGGCCAGACAGGCTTCCACGTCGCGGGTGATGTTGACAAATCCCCGGCGGGAAGGGACGTTGAACCAGAGTTCCTTGCGATAGCTTTTCATTCACGACTCCAGGGCGTATAATTGAATTTGTTAGTTCAAAGCTTGCTGAGGGTGTTATGAATTTTGATTATTCAACTTTCGCTATCGTTTTTGCAACTTTTTGTGGCCCTATTGCGGCGGTTCAGGCTCAAAAATGGCTTGAAAGAAAACGAGAGTCAAGAGAACGTAAACTTTGGATTTTTCGTAATCTCATGATGACCAGGGCTACACCGATTTCCCCTGCACACGTGGAGGCGATTAATTTAATACCAATAGAGTTTTATAGTAAGAAGACTGCTTCTGGGACATTGCTTGACAAATGGAGGAAGTATATTTCTCATCTCGATAGTAAAGTCGAAGGGGATGCATGGCACGAAAACCGTAGACACCTTTTTACTGAACTTCTTCAGAAGGTGTCAGAGGAATTGGGGTATGACTTTACTTATGATGAGCTAAAGAGGTGCTATTATCCTGTTGGGAAGGCGAATGTAGAAAATGACAACAATAGAATACGAGAAGGTCTTGTCAGCCTTTTAGAAGGAAAGATTAATTTGCCATTGTCTGTGAAGGATATTCCTGTCGATGGTCGAGTTTTAAAGGAACAAGATAGTATTAGGAAATTAATAACAAGGTGGTTGAGTGGAGATATTTCTGTTGGTGTTGAAATAAAAAGTGATAAAGAGGTGGAGAATAAATAATTTATTTTAATGCGGCTTCGGATGTTGAGAGAAATATCCGAAGCCGCATTTTCTACGCTTACTATTTCTCCAGCTTGAACGGCCAGGCTACAAGGCCGCCTTCCATGACGGTCACGTTGTCGTAGCCGTTGGCCGCAAGCACCCGCTGGGCCTCGTAGCCGCGCATGGACACCTTGCAGTAGGCGACGATGGGCCCGTGTTTGTCCGCCGGCAGCTCGCCAAGGCGCTTGCGCAGCTGGTCGAGCGGCACCAGCTTCTCACCGAGTCCGAGGCGCATCTCGTCGAATTCCTTTTGGCCGCGCACGTCGAGGAGAAACGGCTTGTTGCCGTTGTCGAGCCAGGACTTGACGACGGTGCTCGGTTCGCCGCGCATAAGCCCGCGCATCTTGTTTTGCAGCACATGGGCCGTGGCGATGGAATGGTCGATGGCCAGCGAGAAGGGCGGGGCGTAGGGCAGGTCGGCCATGGCCACGTCGTCCACGGTCAGGCCGCCGAGGATGGCCATGGCCATTTCCGCCGCCTGCCGGTTGACGTTGCCGAGGCCCACGCAGGCAAACCCGAGGATGCGGCCGCTCTTGGCGTCGGCGATGAGCTTGGACACCACCGGCTTGGCGCCCATGAACCCGGGCTTGTCCGGGCTGGCGTTTATGGCCGTGACCACGTCGAAGCCGGCTTCCCGGGCCTTGCGCTCGGAAAGCCCCGAGGAGGCGGCGGCGAAATCGAACACCTTGCAGATGCCGCTGCCGATGGTGCCGGGGAAGGTGGCCGTATCGCCAAGGACCGCGTTTTCGCCGGCCACGCGGCCTTCCAGGTTGGCCAGGTCGCCGAAGGGGGCGAGCATGGGCGCGTTCGTGATCCGGTTTTTAATCTCCACGCAGTCGCCGGCGGCGTAGATGTCCGGATCGGACGTGCGCATGTATTCGTCGGTAACGATGCCGCCCGTGGGTCCGAGGGCCAGTCCGGCGTCCTTGGCCAGCGCCGTGTTGGGGGCCACGCCGATGGCCATGACCACAAGCCCGCAGGGGAGTTCCCGGCCGTCGGCCAGGGTCACGCCGGACACCTTGCCGTCCTGGCCGTTGATGGCCGAGATCCCGACGCCGGTGAGGATCTTCGCGCCCTTGGACGTGGCGTGCTTTTGCACGAGAAGCGCCAACTCGGGGTCGAGAAAGCTCAAGATCTGGGGCAGGGCCTCGACCACGGTCACGTCCATGCCGGCCTCGATGAGGGCCTCGCAGGTCTCGATGCCGATGAGCCCGCCGCCGACGATGACGGCCTTGCCGCCTTTGCTGCTCGCGCCCAGGGCGCGCAGCCCGTCGGCGTCCTCGAGGCTCGCCAGCGTGGTCACGCCGTCGAGTTCGCGTCCCGGGATGAGCGGTACCTTGGGCCGGGAGCCGGTGCACACGATCAGCTTGTCGTAGGGCAGATGGCCCGTTTCACCGGAATCCACACGTTTCCAGGCAACGGTCTTGGCCTTGCGGTCGATGGCCGTGACCTTGGTCGACACCTTGGCCGTAATGCCCTTGGCTCCGGCGAAAAAGGCCGGGTCGCGCACCACCCCGGCCGGAGTGGCGAGCAGCATGTCGCGGCCCTTGACCTCGCCGGCCACATAGTAGGGATAACCGCAGGAGGCCATGGACAATTCCGGGGCTTTTTGCAGCAGGGTGACTTCCGCTCCCTCGTTTAACCTCTTGGCCCGGGAAGCGGCTTTGGGGCCGGCGGCGGTGCCGCCGATGACGACTATCCGTTCAATACTCATGAAGAAATGCTCCTTGTTGGTTCGCGTCGTATGGTTCGGCCGCGTCCGCGGCCTGGGGCGCTCGCTCTCAATTTTAATACAGTTCATACCGTAAACTAAAATAGAGCGCAAGTCTTCTGTCGGAAAGAAAGAAAGGTCGCGGGAAGGGGGGAGGCGTGAAGGGCGACGGCTCTTTGAGCCAAGGCAATACGATCGTTTTTCTGAAAAAGTGATTCGAAGAGGCGGCGTTCGATGGCGCCGGGACGCGGCATTATCGCCGGCCGATATGGGCCGCCGCTTCCAGGGCGTCGAGGGTGAGGCGGGCCGTGCGCTCCCAGGTGTAGCCGGCCTCGTTGGCAAGCCCTTTTCGGATGAGCGCTTCCCGAAGCGTTTCGTCGGTGGCGATGCGCACGAGCGCCTCGGCCCAGGCCGCGACATCGGTCGCATCGACCAGGAGCGCGCCGTCCCCGGCCACTTCGGGCAGGGACGTGGCCCGGGCGCAGATAACCGGCGTGCGGCTGGCCTGGGCCTCCAGTACCGGCAGGCCGAATCCCTCGAAAAGGGAGGGAAAGGCGAGCGCTCTTGCGCTTTGGTAGAGCAGCGGCATTGCCGCCGGGGCCACATGGCCAAGGCGTTTCACCCGGCCGGCGAGGCCGAGGCGCGCCACGCTGGCCGCGAAATCCTCGCTCCAGGCGTAGCCGCCGGTGACGGCCAGGTCGCAGGGGAGGCGGTCGCCGGCGGCGGCAAAGGCGGCTAAAAGCGTGTCCAGGTTTTTTCGCGGCGAGATGTTGCCGGCGTAGAGGATGAAATCGCGCGCGAGGTCATGTTCGCGGCGAAAGGCGGCGATGGTCTCCGGCGACGCCGGACAGCGAAAGGCCGGATCGCAGGCCAGCGGGGTGACGCTGATCCGTTCGGGACGGGCGCTGGTCAGGCGCAGCACGTCGGCCCGTGTGTGCTCGGAGATGGCCACGAGCCTCTCGGCCCGTCTGGCGCTGTAGCGGATGGCCCGGCGCATGTAGAGGGTGTCGGCGCGCTTGTACATGCGCAGCGTGGGATGGAAATAACCGAGGTCGAGCATGGCCGTCACCGCCGGGCAGGGGATGTTCGGCGGCATGTTGGACGATGGGAAAAAGGCCACGTCCGCCCCGCTTCCACGCAGGGCCAGGGGCAGGGCCAGCCAGTCGAAGGCCAGCCGGTTTCGTACCGGCAGCACCACCTCCGTGGCCGCGGGAAAGGTGCCCAGGTGGCTTTTATGCGGATAATAGAGGATGAGTTCATGCCCGCCGAGGGTGAGAAGTGCCCGCACGAGGCCGAGCAGGTATTCCTTGGGGCCGCCGGAGGGGTAGTCCAGGCTGCGGGCGCTTATGGCGATGCGCATAACCTTAGCCGGCCAGCCCGTGTTTTTTGCGGGCATAGGCCCGCATGGGCTCCAGGCGGGCGTTGATCTGGGTCGGAAGCCGGCGGCCGCCAAGGACCGCGCCGAGCTGGGCCAGGACCGATTCCAGCCGGATTTCCAGGGTCACGAGCTTGATGGCCAGTTCGTGAAGCGCCCCGTTGCCGTGGCGGTGCTGGCAGGCGTGGAGATCCCGGCGGAACACGTCGCGCCAGGTGGCGGTCTTGGCCGAAGGATGCAACCGGAAGGAAGCAATCACACGCGGGATGCGCACGATTTTCCCCTGCCGGCTGATCCGCTCGAACAGGTCGTAGTCCATGCAGTAGGTGAAGCGCCTGTCCATGCCGCTGGCGGCAAGGTAGGCCTCGCGCCGGAAAAAGGTGGACTGCTGGGGCACGGCCATGGTGTGGCGCATCTGCCGGGCCGAGGGGACGAGCACCATGTCGATCATCACGGGCTTGCCGTCCGGGTCGGTGAGCACCGTGTCCCCGGTGACCATGACCGCCTCGGGATGGTGGGCAAAGGCTTCGGCCACGGCGGCAAGCGCGCCGTCGTCCCAGAGGATGTCGTCGGAATTGAGCCAGCCCATGACCTCGCCCGTGGCCATGGCGAAGCCTTCGGCCAGGGCGGCCGTCTGGCCGGCGTCCGGGGCGCTGCGCCAGTAGGCGAGTTTCCCCTCCCACTGCCGCAGGATCTCCGGCGTTTCGTCCGTGGAGCCGCCGTCGAGCACGATATGCTCCACGGCGACGCCCTGTTGCCCGGCCACGCTGGCAAGCGTTTCCGGAAGAAATGCGGCTTGGTTGAACGACGGCGTGACGATGCTGACCTTGGGCAGGTGAAGCGGTGCCTTGCCCGAGGCTTCGTGCAGGGCGTCGTACACGTGCCCGGCGCAGGCCTCCCAGGAAAAGTCCGCGGCCCGGTCGAGGCCGAGCGCGATCTGCCGAGCGCGCAAGCCGGCGTCGTCCCGCAAGCGGGTCAGGATGTCGGCCAGGGCCGCATCCTCGTCGGGAGGGAAGGGCAGGCCGGCGATTCCGGCGGCTTCGGGCAGCGAGGCCGCGTCGGCATAGGCCACGGGAATGCCGCTGGCCATGGCCTCCAGAATGGGCAGGCCGAAGCCCTCGTAGCGCGAGGGGAAGACGAAGGCCGCCGCCGCCCGGTAGGCAAGCCCCACATCCGTGTCGGAAAGGTAGCCCAGACAGGTGAGCCAGTCCGTGCCCGCCGCCTCCGGGGCGAGCCTGGCCAGGGCCGCCGGGTCGCCATGCCCCACCAGGGCCAGGCGCAGGGGGCTTTCGGGCGAGGCGGCATTGAAACGCGCCATGGCCCGCAGCGCCACGCCGAGATTTTTGTGGGCCATGAGGTTGCCCACGCAAAGAACATACTCCCCCGTGAGTCCATGCGCGGCCCGAAACGCGGCCACGGCCGGCGCATCCTCGGGACAAAGCGGCCGGAACCGGTCATGGTCCACGGCGCAAAGATCCGTCGGCCGCACCCGACAGGCCATCGGCCCGTAGACCCGCACCAGCTCCCGCCGGGTGAAGGCCGAAAGCGTCAGGGGAATGGTCAGGCGGGAAAGGCTCGCTTTCTGGCGGGCGGCGAAAACGGCCCGGATGTGCCAGGGCAGGGTGTGGGGCAGGCGCTTGTAGAGCACGTCATTGACGACGCCGACGCTGCGCCCCCGAAAGAGCAAGGGAAGCAGCCCATCCGGGGCGTAGTGCACGTCCGCCCGGGCGGTCCGGATCTGCCAGGTCATGCCGGTCTGCTGCCAGGCATAAAGCGAGGGCACGTTGACCGTGCCTGCCCGCGCGCCTCCGGCGGCGACGACATCCAGGGCGGTTCGGTTGACGAGGGGCTTGCCCGAGACCAGAATCAACTCGTCGCGGCTGGCCGCCAAGTGCGCCAGATGTGGCAAAATGGATTCCAGGCAGCGGCCGATGCCGGTGCGCTGGGGATGGGAAAGGGAACTGGCGTCTATGGTGATGCGCATGAATCGTGTTCCAGGGAATGAAGGCCGCGAGACGACCGTATCGACGGATGCGTTGACATGCGTCAATTCCATCGAATATGCAACCGGCTCCATGCAGGCGTCTCGAATGATTATGGTCGTGCGGCGGCCCCGTGCCGGATCGTTTTGGTCCGGCCTTTTGGCCGGCCTTTCGCCGGCGGGCTTTGTGCGGCATTTCTGGCGACGGCGCGAGGTGCTTGCCACCTTTGCCCGCATCGAATTTCTGTCGCGCTACCACGGCGCCCAGCTCGGATTTTTATGGGGCTTGGTTTCCCCCCTGGCCACCCTGGCCGTTTATACCTTCGTTTTTTCGGTCGTGTTCAAGGCTCGCTGGGCCGGCGGCGCGGGCCATGACGGGGGCATCACCGGCTATGCCTTGATTCTTTTCACGGGCTTGGCGATTTTCGAGGTCTTTGCCGGCAGCGTCAACCGCACGCCAAGGCTGCTCACGGAAAACGTCAATTTCATCAAAAAGGTGCTCTTCCCCCTGGAAATCCTGCCGGTCGGCATCCTGTGCGCCGCCATCCTCGAATCCTTTATCAGCCTGGGGCTGGTGGCCCTTGGCGTGCTCATCACCACCGGTTCGCTTTCCTGGACCATCGTTTTCGCGCCCCTGGCCTACATTCCGCTGACCATGTTCACCCTCGGCATCTGCTGGCTCCTGGCCCCGGTCGGCGTTTTTCTCAAGGACCTCGGCAACATGGTGGCCGTGGCCGTGCAGCTCTACTTTTTCGCCACGCCCATCCTTTATCCGCTTTCCGCCGTGCCCGAACCCTACCGCCACCTGCTGGCGCTTAATCCCCTGCACCCCGTGGTCGACCACCTGCGCCGCACCATCATCTGGGGACAGATGCCCGATTGGACGGCGCTTGCCCTGGTCACGCTCGCCAGCGCCCTGGTCATGCTGGCCGGATACGCCTTTTTCATGAGCGTCAAGAGGCTTTTTGCCGATGCCGTCTGACGTATCCCCCGTCATCGACGCCCGGGGCGTCTCCAAGATGTACGAACTCTACGACCGGCCCCAGGACCGGTTGCGCCAGCTCCTCCGGCCCGGCGGCAAGCCGCTTTACCGTGAACACTGGGCGCTGCGCGACATCTCCTTTACGGTCATGCCCGGCGAGGCCTTCGGCATCATCGGCAAAAACGGGGCCGGCAAATCCACCTTGCTGCAAATCCTGGCCGGCGTCCTCGAGCCCACCTCCGGCGAGGTGGTCCTGCCCGAACGCACCACCGCGCTTTTGGAGCTCGGCTCCGGGTTCAAGCCGGAATTTACCGGCCGCCAGAACGTCTACGTCAACGCCGCCGTGCTCGGCATCCCGCGCGGCGTGGTCGGGGAGCGCATGGAGGAAGTCGCGGCCTTTGCCGACATCGGCCCCCATTTCGACCAGCCGGTCAAGACCTATTCCAGCGGCATGTTCCTGCGCCTTGCTTTCGCCGTGACCACGAGCCTCCAGCCGGAAGTGCTCATCATCGACGAGGCTCTGGCCGTGGGCGACGTCTTTTTCCGCCAGAAATGCTACCAGCGCCTGGAAGGGCTGCTTTCGCGCGGCACGGTGGTGGTGCTCGTGTCCCACGCCATGAACGACGTGGCCCAGTTCTGCCACCGGGCACTTTTGATCGAACGCGGCCGGGCCGCGTTTCTCGGCGACGCGGCCGCGGCGGTCAAACGCTACATGGTCGGTGACGGCGGCGGCGCTGCCCCCCGTTCCTTTGGCGAAAATACGCCCTTGTCCCCGGAACTTCCCGCCGAGGAGGACGCCGACGGTTTCTGGCCGGAGCCCGACGCCTTCCTTGACCTCGCAAGCGTCGCCGCCGCCAGCAACGACTGGGCCGCCTGCACCCACGTGGCCGTCTGCGACGCCTCGGGCCATGCCTGCCGCAGCTTCGAGCAGGGCGAGACCGTCTCTATTTTTTGCCGCTACGTCGTCGCCCATGACCTGGAAGTGGCCGTGGCCGGCGTGGAACTCATCAACGACAAGCGCGTCATCGTGTTCGGCAAGAACACCCTGCAATTCGACTGCGAACACCCGACCGCCACCCCGGCCGGGGCGAGCCTGCGCGTGCGCTTCGACATCAATCTGGACCTGGCTCCGGGCGAATATACCTTCAACCTCGGTTTTTCGGCCCTGAGCCTCGCGGACTTCAACCGCCGCTCGAACCTTTCCCACCAGGAATTGGAGAGCCGCACCACCGTCATCTCCATCCTGACCAAGGCCGGGGATCTCATGGTCACCTTCCGCAGCCGCGACACCACGCCCGTGCAGCTCACCCATCACGGCGTGGCCAACCTGCCCGGCCAGGCGGCCATGCGGCTGTATGGCGATGGCGGGGAAGGCCGCCGGGGCGCTGCCCCGGACCCCGGCAGGGGAGGCTCTGCCTCCCCTGCACCCCTTCGCCGGGGGACTTGATGTCCCCCGGACCCCCTTTTCCCGGGGTGGGGTAGGATGCCGGGTTTTGGGGGAACGGCGGGGGCATCGACGTTTGTGGCCGCAATCGGCCCGGCGGCACGAGGGGCTTGGGGCCCCTCGACGCCGGACGCGATTGCGGCGACAAGGTGCGCCAGCGGCGAAGCGCCGCATGGAAAGAAAAGAATAGCGTTGCCCTCATACTTTTAAGAGTTTTTGGGGAGGGTGGGGGTC
>NZ_JBLODY010000099.1:0-11258 GCF_047785625.1 Solidesulfovibrio sp. C21 | reverse complement strand
CGGACGCGCGGCGCGAAGGCGTATTCTTCAAATATACGCCGCGCGTCCGCGCACCCTCCCGCCGGCCCCCCCCGAAAAAGCTCCCCTCTTCCCGAACCTTTCTTCCCTCCCCAGACGACTTGACCGCTTTTTGCCGGCGGGCTACCTGCCGCCCATGCTCATTTCCATCGCCCGACGCGTCGAAAGGGCTTTTTTGCCCCTGGCCGTAGGCCTTTCCGCCCTGGCCATGGTCGTTCCGGGCCTTTTCACCTGGATCGCGCCCTATATCGCCCCGGCCCTTGGCGTCATCATGTTCGGCATGGGGCTGTCGCTCACTTTCGAGGACTTCGCCCGTCTCGTGCCGCGCTGGAAGGTGGTCGGCGTCGGGGCGCTGTTGCAGTTCACCGTCATGCCGACCCTGGCCTGGCTGCTCTCCCGGCTTTTCGGCCTGCCCCCGGCGGCGGCCCTTGGCGTCATCCTGGTCGGGGCCTGCCCCGGCGGCACGGCCTCCAACGTCATCACCTACCTCGCCGGCGGCAATCTGGCCCTGTCCGTGACCATGACCCTGGTTTCGACCCTGGCCGCGCCGCTGGTCACCCCGGCCCTGGTGGCGGGGCTGGCCGGGGCGCGGGTACAGGTGGATTTCTGGGCCATGATGGCCTCGGTCTTCTGGATCGTGGCCTTCCCGGTCATCGACGGACTCATTTTGCGCCGGCTGCTGCGGCGACGTCTGGAACCCGTCCTGGCCGTGTTCCCGGCCGTGTCCATGGTGACCATCGCCCTGGTCGTGGCCTGCGTGATGGGCCTCAACCGCGACACCGTGCTGGCCTTTCCGGGAACCGTCATCCTGGCGGTGACGCTGCACAACCTTTCGGGATTCGCCCTGGGCTATGCCGGGGCCTGCCCCTTCACCGCCAGCCGGGCCGACCGGATCGCCATCGCCGTGGAAGTGGGCATGCAAAATTCCGGCCTCGGCGTGGCCCTGGCCAAGGCCTACTTCACGGCCCAGACGGCCCTGCCCGGAGCGCTTTTCAGCCTGGAGCAAAACCTGGCCGGCGTGACCCTGGCCAAGTGGTGGCGGCGCGGGTCCGCCAAGGCGTAATCCGGCCTCGAAACGTGGCCCAACCGTCGCCTCGCCGTCGCCCTCCCCCCCGCCATGCCGGGCATGATGCCTCGCTGCCGGCGTTTTTGCGTTGTCACCGGCCGCAACTCCGCGCTATGTTCCGCCAGAGTCAGCCAAAGGAGGCCGCCACCATGATCGACAAGATTACCGAGCTTCTCGGCGACGAGGCCGAGTCGCTGCTCTCCCACGTCTGCAAAACCATTCCCAAGGAACAACTCCATCTGCCCGGTCCGGACTACATCGATGACATCTTCGTCCAGACCGACCGGTCCCTGCCCGTGGTGCGCTCCCTGGCCACCATGCTCGGCCACGGACGCCTGGGTGGCACGGGCTTCATGTCGATTCTGCCCGTGGACCAGGGCGTCGAGCATTCCGGCGGGGCGTCCTTCGCCCCCAATCCAGCCTATTTCGACCCGGAAAACATCGTGAAACTGGCCATCGAGGCCGGCTGCAACGCCGTGGCCTCGACCCTCGGCGTGCTCGGCAGCGTGGCCCGCAAATACGCCCACAAGATCCCCTTCCTGCTCAAAATCAACCACAACGAGCTGTTAAGCCTCCCCGCCATCCACGACCAAACGCTTTTCGCCTCGGTGGAGCAGGCCTTCGACATGGGGGCCGTCGCGGTCGGCGCCACGGTCTATTTCGGCTCGCCCGAATGCCGCCGCCAGATCCAGGAGGTTTCCGAGGCCTTTGCCCGGGCCCACGATCTCGGCATGGCCTGCATCCTTTGGGCCTACCTGCGCAATCCCGCCTACGTGAAGGGCGGCGTGGACTACCACACCGCGGCCGATCTCACCGGACAGGCCAACCACCTCGCCGCCACCATCGGGGCCGACGTGGTCAAGCAGAAGCAGGCCACCAACAACGGCGGCTACACCGCCATAGGCTTCGGCAAGACCGACAAACGGGTCTACTCCGAACTGACCACCGACCATCCCATCGACCTTACCCGCTACCAGGTGGCCAACTGCTACATGGGCCGCATCGGGCTCATCAATTCCGGCGGCGCGTCCGGAAAGGCGGATTTCGCCGACGCCGTGCGCACCGCGGTCATCAACAAGCGGGCCGGCGGCATGGGCCTCATCTCGGGCCGCAAGGCCTTCCAGCGCCCCATGGCCGAAGGCGTCAAACTCCTCCAGGCCATCCAGGACGTGTACCTGTGCCAGGACGTGACCGTGGCTTAAGAGGCGGAAGAAGTGCGAGAGGGGAAACCCTTTGAAAAGGGCAGTAGCCCCTCTCGCGCTCTCCCCTTCCTAAACTTTTTAACTTTTTGATGTTGGGAAACGAGCCCGCGTCCCGAATTCGGGCCAACCGGTCCGTCCCGCCGCCGATTCCTGTAACCCCCTGCCCGCAGAAGCCGACCAAACGCGAAACGGACGGCCAAGGCCGTCCAAGTCACGCGGGAGGTCATTCCCATGAGAAAATTGTTTTATGGCGTGCTTACGCTGGCCATCCTGGCCGGCTCCGCCTACGCCGTGGCGGCCGGTCCCGGCCCGGGTGGTCCGGGCGGTCCCGGACCGGTGGGATTGCTCGGACGCCTGTTATCGCTTAACCTGTCCGACGCTCAGAAGCACGAAGTCGCCATGATCCTCAAGCAAAATCAATCGGCATTCCGAACGGCGGGGCAGGGCATGCACGAGGCTTTCGACACCATGCGCGAAATCATGCGCACCGATCCGGGCAACGAGCAGCGCATCCGGCAGGCCAGCCGCAAGATCGCGGCCGCCGGCGAGGAGCTGGCCGTGTTGCGGGGGAAGGTCAAGGCCAAGACCTTGGCCGTGCTGACGCCCGAGCAGCGCAACCAGTGGAACGAAGGGGAAATGTCCCCTCCGCCGCCCAATGCAAGGGGACCATTCCATGCCGACCGCGAGTTGGTCGATGAGTGGATCAACGATCACGCTGGCCAGGCGAAATAAACTCCGGAGCGTTATGGCCGAAGCGTTGGTGGACATGGAGGATGCCCGGGTCCTTTCGGAGATCCGGGCTGGCGACGTGGACGCCTACGCCAGGCTCGTAGCGAAGTACCAGGGGCGCGTGTCCGGCATCGTTGCCGGGCACGCGCCCCGGGACAGGGTCGGCGAGTTGGCGCATGAGGTGTTCGTGCGGGCCTACCGTTCCCTGGCCGGGTACCGGGGGGACAGCCCCTTCGGCCACTGGCTGGCCAAGGTGGCGGTGCGCACCTGCCACGACTTCTGGCGGGCGGAGTATCGACGCCGGGAACGGCCCGAAAGCGAACTGTCCGACGAATGCCGGGCGTTCGTGGAAGAAGCGGCCGCGCTGGAAAGCAGCGAAGCAGCCGAGGAAACCGCCTCGCGGCGAGAGGCCAAGGAACTCTTGGCCTGGGCCATGGATAGGCTCTCGCCCACGGACCGCATGGTCGTGACGCTGACGCACCTGGAGGAGCGCCCTGTGGCCGAAGCAGCGGAAATGCTCGGCATAAGCGTTCCCAACGTCAAGGTGCGGGCGTTTCGGGCCAGGAAAAAACTGCGCGAACTGTTAGGCGGCGTTTTTGGCACGTAAGGAGGAATCCATGGACGGAAACGAAACACGGCGTATCGATCACCTGGAAGCGGTGCTTAGAGCCGCCCATACCCGCCGGGAGCCCCCTGTCCTCGATCCCGGGCTGCCGGAGGCGGTGCTGGCCGCCATCAAGGCCGCACCCGAATCCGAGGAAACAAACGGCGTGCTGTGGCGCATGGCCGCCGGAGCCGGCATGTTGGCCGCGGCCACGGTGCTGTTCGTCCTGTTTTTCGGCTCGGGCCTGGAAGAAGAATTCGGACGCTTCCTGTTCTTCGACCCCAACGGCCAAGTGCTGGTTTCCCTCCTTGGCGTGTAGGGCATGGGCATGAAGGCAACAGCAACCAAGGTGCTGGCCGGGCTTGTTCTTTTTGCCTCGGGCGTGGTGATGGGCTTTTTCGGCTCACGGTATCTGGCCGAACGGGGGAGGCTCACCCTGCTCCACGGCGACCCCAGGCATTTCTCCGAAATGGTGGTGCGCCACATGACGGAGGATCTCGACCTCACCAGTGCGCAGCAGAAAAAATTGAGGCCCATTGTGCTCGATACCGCCGATGCCCTGGCCAAGGTCCGCGAGGAGCAGGAGCCGCAACTCAACAAAATCTTTGAAAAGAGCAACGAAGAAATCAAGAAGCTGCTCACGCCCGACCAGCAGGAAAAATTCACCGCGCTCTTACAAAGGCTCGCTCAACGCCGCAAGGCCATCGGGCGATTCGGTCCGCCGCCACCACCGCCCGGTGAATTCGACGGGCATCGCCCGCCCCCGCCGCCACCCGGGGGATTCGACGGGCATCGCCCGCCGCCGCCCGGCATGGGCGATTATCCGCCGCCACCGCCGCCCGACTTCGACGGCCGGTCCCTGGATTCGCCGCGGCAGAGCCCCGAGGGGAGCCGCGCGCCCAACGCAACGAAACCGGCCCCGGACGCAGCCAAACCGGTTCAGCCTGAAAAGCCGGACACTTCCGGAAAAATCGCGCTGCCGGCCGCCGACAAGTAAGGGTAAATGGTTTCTTGGCCGTTCCCCTTTGGCCGCAAATCTGGCAATACTGACGCCAATCCCCGGCGGACCATGCCATCCCGGTATGGTCCGCCGGACCCCAAGCGCCGTTTCGCCCCGTGCGGGCGGATCGAACCAAGGAGGAGCGTCATGCGCGCCCAGTGCGACACGTCTTTTTCCCGCCGCAATGTTCTGAAACTGGCCGCCGGCACGGGGCTTGTGCTCCTGGCCGGGGGCATGATCCTGCCCGGCCAAGCCCGGGCCGAGGCCTTTGCCGCCCCGCCCCTGCCCTATCCGGAAAACGCCCTGGAGCCGGTCATCTCCGGCCGCACCGTCAACTTTCACTACGGCAAGCACACGCTTGGCTATTTCAACAACGCCAACAAATTGGTGGCGGAAAGCTCCCTTGCCGGGCAGCCTCTGGACAAGGTCTTCCTGGCCGCGGCCAAGGACCCCAAACTGACGCCGGTTTTCCACAACGCCGCCCAGGCCTGGAACCACGTCTTCTACTGGAACGGGCTCAAACCCGGCGGCGGCGGCGCGCCCAAGGGCAAGCTGGCCAAGGCCGTGGACGCCTCCTTCGGCAGCGCCGACGCCTGCAAAAAAGCCCTGGCCACGGCCGCCACGGCCGTTTTCGGCAGCGGCTGGGCCTGGCTGGTGGCCGACGGCGACGGCAAGCTCAAGGTGGTTGCCACCGGCAACGCCGGCAATCCCATGCAGGACGGCCTCAAGCCCCTGTGGGTCATCGACGTCTGGGAACACGCCTACTACCTGGATTACCAGAACCGGCGGGTCGACTACGTGGCCGGCGTCCTGGACAAGCTCGTCAACTGGGACTTCGTGGCCAAGAATATGGGGTAAGGTGGGGAGGGAACCGGGGGGAAACCTTTCTTGCAGAAAGGTTCTCCCCCCGGACCCCCTTTCCAAAGAATTTTAACGATATTGATCTGTTATCCGTATCACACCAGTATCGTTAAAAAGTTTAGGAAGGGGAGAGCGCGAGAGGGGCTACTGCCCTTTTCAAAGGGTTTCCCCTCTCGCATCTTCTCCTCTCTTACCTTCTTTTGCGGGCTTCGTAACGATGTGGCCCGGGAGGACCCGCTTCTCGCCCGTCACCAGGGCCGTGGCCTCTTCCGGCGCGCACCGCACCACCGTGGCCGTGGCCACGGGCATTCCCGCCGCATTGTACACGGCCACGGGCGAACCGGGGGCGAGGCCGTGGTCAGCGCCAAGGCCAAAGCAAATAAGCAGCCCGTCCGCCGTCTTTTTCGTCATGAAGACCACGGCCTTGCCCCGAACGGCTCGGATCGTCGCCAACCGCCGCGACAGCAGGAAAACGGCCACTCCGGCAAACGCCGCGCCAAGCATGCACCACCCGCCCATGAACAGGGGCGAAACACCGAAAAGGTGTCGGATGCGGGAATTGGTGGCGTCGTCCAGGCTGGCCTTGTCGGCGAAGACACGGATGATAAAGACCTGATCCGGCCTATTGGCGTCGGTCCCGGGCTCACGCACGATCACCGAGCCCGTTTCCGGGGCCGCGTCCGGCGCGGCCGAAACCGTCGCCCGCCACATGCGGCCGCCCCAAAATCCCCCCGCCTCCTGTCCGGTCACGGCAACGGCGATACCGGGATGGTCCACGGCGAAGACGAGGTCCGAGGCCTGCCGCACATCGGCGGGAAGCGGACCGGAGAGACGGGCCGTTTCGCCCGGCAAGAGAAAAACCATGTTCGCCCCGGTGCGGGAGTTGTCGACGAAACCATCGGCCAGGGCCAGACCGACGCACAGGCAAAAGGCCACCGCCAGCCAGCCGAGCCCGTCGCGCAAGTGCACCAGGGAGGCCTCGCTCAAACCATCACCTCTGGCGACGCCCACCCTGCCGGGCGACGCGGCGCGATGCCGGCCCGGAACGCGGCGGACACGGTGGCAAGACGCACGATCCAACGCGCATATTTCGTTATGGGGGGTGCTCGCCGGGGCATAAGCGAGCCCTGTAAACGGAAACCGGCCGCCAGGCAACCACGGACATCGCCGGACCTGGAGGAAACGCCCTCGCCTGAAACCGCGCCTTTTCCCGCCAACAGCCTGCCCTGGCAACTGGCGCATCGTACGATGAGAAGCCATATTTCAGGAAATTGCCCTTGACAAACGCGGCATGATTTTGCGCAACATATCGCCGAAGCGAATAATTGCGCCAATCCCGCCAAACCGGATGGACGCTGGAGGCCCCATGCTGCGACGTTTCAGCCTGGCCGGGCATCAGCCCCCAACCGACCGCCATGCCCGCGCGAACACGCCGTGGAGCATCCGTCAGACACTCCTCTTCGTCCTTGTTCCGGCCGTCATCGTGCTTCTGGCCACGACCGGGCTCCTGCTCATGCGCTCCGCCAATTCCTCCGTGGAAACGGCCATCGCGCGCGGCTCCCTGAGCCTCACCCTGGCCCAGGCCCGGGAGCTTCAAAACCTGCTGGCCGGCTGCCGCGAGGATGCCGTGGCCCTGGCCCACAAGCCCGTGACCCGCGAGCGGCTGCACGATTTCATGGAGGGCGCCGCTGCCGCCCGGGGCATGGTCTACGCCGAAGCCGCCTCCATCCCGGCCGGACCGGACGATCCCGTGGTCTTGCTCAAAAGCGACGGCCGGGTGGCGGACGTTTCGCCGGATGTGGCGCATCGGGCCCAAAACGGTCCCCTGACGCTCCCCCGCAAGGCCACTTCCCTAAAGCCGGGCCAGGTCAGCCTGTCCGCGCTGACCGAGGTCTACTACCCGCCCATGGGACTCGGCTTCGAGCCGCGCCAGCGCAATCTGGCCCTTTTTCGCCTGACCACGCCCGTGGCCGGGCCGGACGGCCGCCCGGCCGGCTTCCTGGTGCTGTCCATCGACGCCAGGGCCGCCCGCAACATCCTGTCGCTGTACAACTCGCCCCAGTCCCCGATCCTGGGCTTTCACCGCACCAGGGAAAACCGGCAGAGCCTCTTTGTGGACGGCCAGGGCTGGATGCTTTTCCAGTCCGAGGACGTGACGGAACCAACGCGCGAGCTTTCGGTTGCCGGCGTCAAGCCGGGGCTTTCCGGCGACACCGGCAGTCCCGGCTACGACGGCGCGTTTCGCCCGGCCCCGGACCATGAGGCCTATTGGCGCATGATCGAGGCCATCCGGCAGGGTCACGCCGGCATGGAACGGGCTGAGCCGGGGTTCGGCCCGCCCAAGATCGCCTCCAGCGACGACTTCGTCGGCTACGCGCCGGTGCGCTTCGCCGGTGGGTCGGACGACAAAACCGAGGTCGTGGGCGGCGTCATTTATATCGACCGCAGTTTGTTGCCGCGCGCCGCCCAGTTCGACCAGGGCAACATCCTGTTTCTGGCCACGGCCGGGAGCACGCTCCTCCTGGCCGCCCTGATCGTCGTTCTGTCCGGCCGCATCGCCCGGCCGATGACGCGCCTTGCCGATGCCCTGCGGGAAATGCGCCACGAAGGCCATCTGCGGGAAATCGAACCGCCGGGCGGCGCGGCCGAGATCACCCGTCTCGGGCGCGTCTGCAACCGGCTCATCGCGGCCCTGCGCGCCAGGGAAGTGACCCTCGGCGACAGTCGCGACGGAGCGCCGCGTGAGGCCCTTCCCCTGGAGATGAAGCCCCCAATCGCGCCAAAAGCACGCCAGACACCGGACGAGCCCTCCGACGCACAGCCCCCCACTTCGGACCCGTTCGGCGACGCCTCCCTGTCCGACCGGCAGCGCGGCACGCTTGCCGCCCTGCTTGATCGCGGCGTCTTCTCACGCCAGGACTACCAGGACGCCGGCGGCGACATTCCCCAGCGCACGGCCCAGCACGACCTGCAAGACCTCGTGGGGAGGGGCATCCTGGACAAGGACGGCCGGGGACCGGCCACCCGCTACCGCTTGCGCCGGGGATCAAAACGGTAATAACGCGCCGCCTTCCCCTCCGCCGCGAAGGTTGGTAAAAGGCGGCAAACTCTTCCCTGGAGGTTCCCATGCTGGCGGAATGCGTTCTTCTCACCTGCGTGGCGTTTTTCGGCCTGGCCGCGCCGGCCTTCGCGGCATCCCCGGCGTCCGACGAATTCGCCACCTCGGGCGGCCCGCTGCGCATCTTTTTCATCGGCCACGGTTCCCTGCGCTTCGAATACGGCGGCAAGGAAATCTACGTGGACCCCTTCGGCCAGGCGGGCGATTACGGGGCAATGCCCCCGGCCGATCTGGTGCTGCTCACCCACGAGCATGGCGACCATCTGGACCCCGAATCCATCGCCAAGATCGCCGGGCCGGAAACCGCCATCGTGTTGACCGGTCCCTGTCTGGAAAAACTCGGCCGGGGCACGGTGCTGGAAAACGGTCAGAGCGCGACCGCCGCCGGCATCCCCGTCGAAGCCGTGCCAGCCTACAACATCAAGCACATGCGCACGCCGGGAACGCCCTTCCATCCCAAGGGCCGGGGCAACGGCTACATTGTGACCTTCGGGAAACTGCGCGTCTACGTGGCCGGGGATACGGAAAACATCCCCGAAATGGCCAACCTCAAAAACATCGACATCGCTTTTTTGCCCATGAACCTGCCCTATACCATGACGCCGGAAATGGCGGCAGCGGCGGCGCAAATGTTCAAGCCCAAGGTCCTTTATCCCTATCACTACGGCGAAACGGACCCGGCCAGGCTCGTGGCCCTGCTCAAGGATTCGGGCATCGACGTGCGCGTGCGCGAACTGCGGTAGGGGGGAGGCAGGGAGGCAGAGAGGCAGAGAGGCAAGAGAATGCGAGAGGGGAAACCCTTTGAAAAGGGTTCTCCCCTCTCGCGCTCTCCCCTTCCTAAACTTTTTATTTGCTGAAATAATAGATGATTTAAATTTTCTGAGAGAAAACATCCTTCAGAAAAGACTTTTCCTATCGTACGGGAGCGGCCGCCCGCCTTCCCTTTCGGTTTTGCCGCGACCATGATAACGAGCCGCGCGGGGACGGCGCGCGACCGTCCAAAAGGAGAATCGTCCGCCCATGAATGTCCTTTTCGCCAATCTGGCCGGGGTCAAAGTCGATCCTGACGGCAAGGTCCGTCACTTCATCAAGGCCGGCTCCCGCTGGCCCATGACCATCGGCTACGCCAAGTCCGTCGATTACTATCCCTTTCCCTTCTGGCTGGCCTATGCGCTGGCCCTCTGCAAACGGGACACCAAGGCCGCCTGCTCGGGCCTCGACGGTGTGGTCATGGACTTCACCGACGCCGAAATGCTCGTGGAGGTCAAACGGCGCAAGCCCGACCTCATCGTCACCGAACTGGCCGCCCTGACCCTGGCCGACGACCTGCGCTTTCTCGATAAGCTCAAGCGGGAAACCGGCTGCAAGGTGCTTGTGGCCGGCAACCATGCCACCGTGGCCGCCGAGGCGCTTCTGACCGAAAACGCCTGCCTCGATTTCGCCGCCATCGGCGAATACGAAATGACGGTCAAAGACGTGATCGAGGCGCTTATGGCCGGCCGCGAGGACCTCTCCGACATCCCCGGGCTGGTCTGCCGCAAGGACGGGCAAATCGTGAATACCGGCCGGCGCGAACTGCTGGCCGACCTCGACAGCCTGCCCTTCCCGGACCGCGAGGATTTTCCGGCCACCATCTACCCGGACTTCACCCTCTACTCACCCTGCATCAACATCGTCTCCTCGCGCGGCTGCCCCTGCGGCTGCGTCTACTGCCAGGAACGCCACATCATGTACGCCTCGCCGCGCTACCGGCCCCGCGATCCGCAGAAAGTGGCCGAGGAGATGGAATATTGCATCAAACGCTTCGGGGCCAAGCAGTTCTATTTCGACGACCAGAGCTTCGTGGTGAAAAAATCCCATGTGCTCGGCATCTGCGCGGCCATCAAGGAGCGCGGGATCAAAATTCCCTGGACCGTCATGGGCGATGCCATGTTCGTGGACCGGGAGACGCTCTTCGCCATGGCCGACGCCGGCTGCATCGGCATGAAATTCGGCGTGGAATCGGCCGACCCGGGCATCCTCAAAGCCATCGGCAAGCCGCTCGACCTCGATAAATGCCGGCAGGTGGTCAAATGGTGCCGGGAATGCGGCATCCGCACCCACGCCACCTTCTGCCTGGGCCTGCCCGGCGAGACCGAGGAAACCATCAAGAAGTCCCTGACCTTCATGGAGGAACTCGACGCCGACACGGCGCAGGTGTCCAAGGCCGTGCCCTATCCCGGCACGCCCATGTACGCCTGGGCCAGCGAACGCGGCTACCTGGTGGCCAAGGACCTGACCAGCTTCGACGGCATGGGCTCCTGCGTGGTGGGATATCCGGACCTGCCGGCCGCGGAGATCGACCGCTGGTACGGCATCTTCTCGCGCCGCGTGGCCCGCAAAAAGCTGCTCAAATACATAAGCGAGCCCGGCCAAAGCCTGTCGATCCTCATGGAAATGGGCCGACGCAAGGGCGTCGCCAGCGTGCTGAAATCCGCCTGGACCTTCGTCACCCGGGCGTTTCGGTAGAAAAGAAAGAAGATGCCTCCGGCGGCCGGGGGGAAACTTTTTGGAAAAAGTTTCCCCCCGGACCCCCTTCAAAAACTTTTTCCGGCTTTGGATGGTGTGATCTGACAGTGTCGCCCCAACGGGGCGACGGCGTGGTGGGGTGGAGGGGGGGG
>NZ_JBLODY010000098.1:0-11368 GCF_047785625.1 Solidesulfovibrio sp. C21 | reverse complement strand
GGCAGTCAGTCACCCCGATCGCATGCGCCGGTTCGGAATCAATTCCTGAATCCCAGGCGTTCGCCTCACTTTTCCCCTCCCATTCCGCTTCTCATGCAAAAACATCGCAATGAGAAATGGAACCTGTCATCGATACCATTTCGCCCCCGTGAAAAGTTTTTGAAGGGGGTCCAGGGGGAAACTTTTTTCAAAAAGTTTCCCCCTGGCCGCCGGAGGCATACATTCATCACAACATCGTCGCCCCAGGGTCGTGGCGGGCGAAAGCCGTCCGGGCGCGTTCGAAGCTCGATGTGGCGTAGCAGTAGCGACAGCCGAAAAGACAGCGGTCGTAGGCGCCGATATCCTTGCTCGGGGCGCAGCCGCAACGCGGCCGCTGGTGCGGGTCCTTGCCGAGGTCGAGGGGCCTGCCGAGGCGCGCGGCGATCCAGTCCGGGTCGATGCACCGGGCCGGGGTGATGCCCGCTTCCTGATAGAGTTCCGGCTGACAGCAGGTCATAAGCCGCATACCGTGCGCGGCGGCCATGTCGCGCAGATCGAACAGCAGGCGCAGGTGTTCCTCCTCGTCCGGGGGAAACGGCGCGAACCCTTGGGCGGCCAGGGGCTTCATGCGGCCGGCGATTTTGCGATAGGGCTCCAGGAAGCTGACCACCACCCGGTCGGTCAGGCCGGCAAGGCGTTTCGCCAGTCGGGCAAAGGTGGTCCGATGCCAGTCGGGCGGCGTTTTTTCCGTCAGCACGATGGGGTCGTAGCGCCAGGTGATCCGGCCCGGCAGCGCTTGGGCCAGGGCGGTAAACGTCGGCACGGAGACGTCCGGGGCCGGGCATTTGGGGTCCAGCGCCCGGGGATTGGCCAGCACGGTGAAAAGGAAAAAGGGTTCGTGGCCCATGGTCCGCAGTTCGGGCAGATGCGGCAGCAGCGGGCGCGGATCGCGGGTCCAGAAGACGATGGCGTCGACGTCTTCCGGGGCCAGGGAAACGCGACTGACCTGGGCGGCGTTGAAGGGACTCACCACCTCGCAGAACCCGGCCCGCAGCCGGTTGACCAGCCAGCGGGCATAAAAGGCCGGGATGTCCGTGCGGCGGCTGGCGCTTATGATCACCCCCGCCCTTCCCCCATGGCCAGAATTTCCTCGAACGCCTCGTCCGGCAGCATGCCCCCGCCCGTGGCCCAGATGACGTGGCTGGCCGTCTTGCCGGCAAGTCGCGGCAGACCGGCGGCGCGCGTCATGGCCGGACCGGCAAGCCCGGCGGCGGCGGCGGGCTCCAAGCGCAACCCGGCCCGCTTCCAGGCGGCGACGACATGGCCGGCCATGGCCGCGTCGGTCACGGTGCACACGCCATCGACCACGGGGGCAACCAGTCGGCAAACGAGTCCCGAGGGACGCGGCACGGCCAGACCGTCGGCGATGGTGCGGCCGGAAAGCCCCATATCCTTGACGGACACGGCCTCGTGGCGGCCGGTGGCCAGCCCGAGCAGCATACACGGGGCCTCGGCCGGCTCGACGAAAATGGCCAGGGCCCCGTCGCCAAGGGTCAGCCGCGCGCCCAGGGCGATGCCGCCGGGAGCTCCGCCCACGCCGCAGGGCAGATGCAGGCACAACGGCCGCTGCGGCGAGACGACGATGCCCAGGGGCCGCAGTTGGACCGGCAATCGCAGTCCGGCCACGGCATAGCCCAGAAACAGGTCGCGGGAATTCTCGTCGTCGATGAAATGATTGGTCGGATCGCCGGCGGCGGCGGCCCGGGCCGTGGCGCAGGCGGCGGCGTAGTCCCCGGCGTGCTCCACCACCGTGGCCCCGGCCTCGCGCAGCTTTTCCTTTTTCCAGGGCCGGGCGTCATCCGACATGTGGACCGTGACGGCAAACCCGAGGGCCCGGCCAAGGATGCCGATGGACAGCCCGAGATTGCCGGTCGAGCCCACGGAAAGCGTGTGGCCGGCGAAAAAGGCCCGGGACCGCCCTTCCCCGAGCAGGCGGGAATCCGCGTCCGGGCCGGCGAGCAGCCCGGAGGCGAGGGCCAGCCGCTCGGCCACGGCCAGGACGGCGTGGAACCCGCCGCGCGCCTTGACCGATCCGGCGACGGGAAGCAGGTGGTCGGCCTTGAGGAACACAGGCTCGCGCCCCCCGCCCGCACCGATGGCCTCGGGCAGAGGGAGCAACTGCGATTCGATCACGCCGCCCGTGGGCCGCAGTTCCGGAAAGAGCTCCGCCAGGAGCGGCGCGAACCGGGAAAAGCGCGCGGCGGCGGCCCGGATGTCGGCCAGCACTCCGGACAACTCCCCGCGCAGCTCATCCACGGGGCGGCGAAGCGGATTTTGCCAGAATACGGGTTTGCCGGCCCGCAGGGCGGCTTCCATCACGGTTTCCATAGGGAAACGGTAGCCCAATCGGGGCGCGAGGCCAACCGGGGTGGGGAAAAAGACGCCGCGAAACAGGCTACGTCAGCGGATGCGCAGCATGGCGTTACCGCCGATCTGGAATTCATAGTCCACCGGTACTTCCGCCACGTCGCGGCCGCTGTCCCGGTAGCGCCGGAGCACGGCGTCGACGTAGGGGGAGTGCCGGGAATTGATGTCGAGGAGGGGAAAGATGCGCGCTTCGCCGGCCACCCGCAGCATGGCGTCAATGGCCTGGAAGTGGAAGTCGAGGGTCAGGTTGTCGGTATAAAGAAACAGGAAGTGGGACGACAGGCAGATGTCGAAGGCCCCGTCCGCAAAGGGAAGGTCCGGCACACCGCCGGCGACATAGCGCCCCTGCCGCTTGCCGGCCTCGAAATCCTCCAGGAAATCGGCCATGGTGCCAAGGCGCAAATCCCTTAACGCGTCGAGGTCCCGTATCCTGTCCCAGCGGAACTGCTCTGTGTGGCGACGCGTCTGGTCGAGGACATCGGCGCAGGTCTCGTCGATGCGTCGGCGTATGGCCGCCTTGTCCATCCGGTAGATCGGGTCGAGGGAAACCGCGCGGCCGCCCCGCTCCTTCATGCCGTGGTTGAAGGCCGCCGGGCCGTCGCCACAGCCCAGAATGCGGGCGCCAAGGTCCGCGTCCGACAGGGCGAACATGGAAACGTATTCGTCAAAGGACCTGCCCCAGGGCACGACGGATTCGTATTTTACGGCCACGCCCCAGCCTTACCAGCGCCGGCCCGGGCAGACAAGCGGCATGTCCCGGCCGGCGGGACGCGGGAACGCACGGCGCGTTCCCGCCCATCGCCAGCATCTTATGGAACGTACCGCGGGACGTAGACCTGGGAGCGGATGAACGCCTCCATGTCGGTCGGCCGCTCGACCGTGGCCAGGCCGTCGTCGAAGACCAGCCCGGCCACCGCGGCGGCGGTCCTGATCTCGGTTTCCAGGATGTCGGACTGGAGCGGATAGAGGAGCCCCTGGGTCAGCTGGGCGTCGGTCACCTGCTCGGCCACGGCCCTGGCGGCACGGATGAACATCCGGTCCGTCACGCGTTTGGCTTTCGTTGCGTAGATGGCCATGCCGACGGCGGGAAAGATATAGAAGTTGTTGGCCTGGCCCGGCAGGAAAGTCCGGCCCTTGTAGGACACCGGCGCGAACTGGACGCCGGCGGCAAAAAGCGCCCTGCCCTCGCTCCAGGCATAGGCCTGTTCGGCCGTGCATTCGGCCTTTTCGGTGGGGTTGGACAGGGCCAGGATGACCGGCCTGTCGCCAACCCGGCTCATGGCCCCGACCACGTCCTTGTTAAAGGCCCCGCCCATGGTGCTGACCCCGATCAGGACCGTGGGCCGCAATTCCTCCACCGCCCTGGCGAAATCGCTTCGCGGCATGGGGGCGTGGGCATGGGCGTAAGGCTTCTGGAAATCCACCAGATCGGTACGCGAGGATTCCAGCAGCCCGGCCACGTCGAACATATGCACCCTGCCCCGGGCCTCTGCCAGGGTAAGGCCTTCGTCGACCAGGGCCGCGCACAGGAGATTGGCCAGGCCGACGCCGGCCGAGCCCGCGCCGAGAAAAAGAAACGATTCGTCGGTAAGCTTCGTGCCCTTGGCCCGGCAGGCGTTTATCACCCCGGCCAGGGTGATGCCGGCCGTGCCCTGCACGTCGTCGTTGTAGCAGCAGACCTTGTCCTGGTAGCGTTCGAGAAGATGTACGGCGTCCACGCCCGTCCAATCCTCGAAATGGATGCAGCAGCCGGGAAAGACCTCCTGCACGGCCGCGACGAACTCGTCCACGAAGGAATAGAGTTCCTGCGTGGACGGACGCGGTTTGCGCAGTCCAAGGTACAGCGGATCGGCCAACAGCTCGGCGTTATTGGTGCCGGCGTCGAGCAGCATGGGCAACAGTCCCTTTGGCGGCACGCCGGCCGCGGCGGTATAAAGCTGCAACTTGCCGATGGGAATGCCCATGCCGTTGGCGCCCAGGTCGCCAAGGCCCAGGATGCGGCCGCCATTGGTCACGCAGATGAAACGCACGTCCTTTTCCGGCCAGTTCCGGAGCACCTCGCGCACCCGGCCCCGCCGCTCGATGGACAGATACAGCCCGCGCGGATGGCGGAAGATGTGGCCGAACTTGAGGCAGGCCTCGCCGATGGTCGGGTCGTAGATGATGGGCAAAAACCGGGCCGGGTCGGACATGATGGTCTTGTAAAAAAGCGTCTCGTTGTGGTCGAGCAGCCCCACCAGATAGATATAGCGGTCGATGTCCGAATGCTTGTGGCCAAGCTGCATGCGCACGCGCTCAAGCTGCCTGTCGAGGGTCTCGGTCACGTCCGGGACCAGCCCCACCAGTCCGAGCGACTGCTTTTGCGCTTCGGAAAAAGCCGTTCCCCGGTTGCACGCCGGATCAAGCAGCAGTTCCCTGCCGCGTTTGCCTGCCTGGGTCATGCGCCACCTCGCATCCTTTGGGCCGCTTGCGCGACGGTTTGGCCGGGAATGGATCAATCCTTGGCCACGAACGGCTGGGTCATCCTGGCCGGCACCACGATCCGGTCGAAGTCGGCCCCGTCCACATAGCCCAGGTCCATGGCCGCCTCGCGAAGCGTCAGGTCGTGCTCCATGGCATGATGGGCGATTTTCGAGGCCTTGTCATAGCCGATGACCGGGGACAGGGCCGTGACCAGCATGAGCGAGCGGCCGACGAACTCGGCGATGCGCCGTGTGTTGGGTTCCATGCCCTCCACCAGGAAGCGGCGGAAATTGTGCATGCCGTCCGTGAGGATGCGGATGGATTTCATGATGTTGTAGATGATGAGCGGCTTGTAGACGTTCATCTCCAGGATGCCGCCCGCGCCGCCGAAGCCCACGGCCACGTCGGCGGCCATGACTTGGGCGGCGATCATGGTCAGCGCCTCGCACTGGGTCGGGTTGACCTTGCCGGGCATGATCGAGGAGCCCGGCTCGTTGGACGGGATGATAAGCTCGTAAAAGCCGGCCCGGGGGCCGCAGGCCAAAAGGCGTATGTCGCAGGCAATCTTGTAAAGCGACACGGCCAGGGTGCGAAGCGTCCCGGAGAGCTGAACCAGGGCGTCATGAGCGCCCTGCACCGTGAACTTGTTGGGCGCCGGGGTAAACGGCAGACCGGTGAGCTCGGCGATGTGGGCGATGGCCGCCTCGGCGAACCCGGGCGCGGCGTTTATGCCCGTGCCCACGGCCGTGCCCCCGAGCGGCAACGCGTAGACGCCGCCAAGGGCCGCCTCCAAACGGGCCACGTCATCGGCCAGCATGCCGACGTAGCCGGAAAACTCCTGGCCAAGGGTCAGCGGCACGGCGTCCTGAAGGTGGGTGCGGCCGATCTTGACGATATCCTTCCAGGCCTCGGCCTTGGCGGCCAGGGCGTCGCGCAGCCCGGTCAGCGAAGGGAGCAGGTCGCGCACCACGCCCATGGCCGCGGCCATGTACATGGCGGTCGGAAAATTGTCGTTGGACGACTGGGACATGTTGACGTGGTCGTTGGGGTGCACCGGCTTTTTGCCGCCAAGGGGCGTGCCGGCCAGCTGGCAGCAGCGGTTGGAGACGACCTCGTTGACGTTCATGTTGAACTGGGTGCCGCTACCGGTCATCCAGACGCGCAGCGGAAACATGTCGTCGTGCCTGTGGTCGAGGATCTCGTCGCACACGGCGCAAATCATGGCCATGGCGTCGCGGGGCAGGCGCTCCTGCTCGGCGTTGGCCAGGGCGGCGGCCTTTTTGAGGATGGCGTAGGAACCGATCATCTCGCGCGGGATGAGGTCGTCGCCGATGCTGAAATGTTCAAGCGACCTCTGGGTCTGCGCGCCCCAGAGCTTGTCCGCCGGGACTTTCACCTCGCCCAGGCTGTCCGTTTCGATGCGCTCGTTCATCCGGCTGTCCTCCTTTGTCAGTCCCGCTTGCCGACCGTTCGACGGCCGCACGGGAATAGGCTCATCCCGCCCGCGTCGCTACGCAGGGGATGCTTGGAATCCTGCCACTGCGGTTACAATAAGGGGCAGGCCGCGGCAAGACAAAACCCCGATTTCGTCGCCTGGGGCGTCACCAAGGCCCCCGGAAAATCAAAGCGCCTGGAACAGAATGCGCGCTCCGACGAAGACCAGGGCCACGGCCAGGCTCTTGATGATCCAGCGGCCTTTCAAGTGGTTGGACAGCTGGGCTCCGACCTGGGCCCCGACCATCGCCCCCAGGGCCAGATAGATCGTGCGGTGGACGCCCTGGACGAAAACGCCGGTGAAGACGTGGGTCAGCGTGCCGGCCAGGGCCATGATGGCCAGGATGAAGTGGGATGTGGCCGTGGCCACATGCACGGGGAAGGACAGGATGTAGACCAGGGCGGGCACGTGGATGATGCCGCCGCCGATGCCGAGAAAGCTCGACAGGTAGCCGACGAAGAGGCTGATGATGACGCCCGTGCGCAGCCGGAAGTCGTATTCGTGGACAACGCCGTCATGCTCCACGATGCGCCGGTGGGTCAGTCCGGGCCTGCCCCGGGCGGGACTTGTCGCGCCGTTTCGCCGCACCATGAGAAAAAGCGCCCCGGCGACCAGGATCACCCCGAAAATCAGGTCGAAGACGCGGCGCGGCACCCAGTTGCTCGAAAGCGCCCCGATCACCGCCCCGGGCACGGCCGCCAGGGCGAAAACCAGCCCGGACTTGTAGTCGATGCGCCCCTGCCGGCCGTAGGCCTGGGCTCCCGAGGCGGCGTTGAAAAAGACCACGGCCAGGGAAATGCTGGTCAGAAGCGACGGGGAGTCGTGCGGATAGAGCAGCAGCAGCACCGGCATGAGCACGAAGCCGCCGCCCGCGCCGATCAGCGTGCCGTACGCGCCGACCCCCAAGCCAAGCAGGATGAAGCCAAAATCATGCAGCAACGCGGGAGACATGCCAAATCCTCCAGCCGGCCCGTGCGATCAGCGTCTTCCCCGCAGCGTATCGAGCAGCGGCCCCAGGGCGGACGGGGCCATGCGCAAAAGCACATTGTCGCGCAGGATGAAGTGATGCTTCATGGCCGCCCCGGCATGGAGCACGAAAAGCGCCGCCAAGAGCGAGGCCACCGTGCCGTGCGCGCCTTCGAGGATATCGCGGAGGATCGGCGCATGGCCAGGGCCCACAAGCCCGGGCAGTTTCGGCAGCGAGGCCAGACCGAAAAACAGCGTGTAACGCGGTGAAAGGCTGTAGATGGACCAGCCGATAAGCGGCTGCGCGAGCAGAAAGACATAAAAAAGGACCTGGACGATTTTAACCACCTTGCGTTCCCAGGGCTGAAGCGTCGACGGCACGGGCGGCGGGACATGGCCGGCATGCCAGCCAAGCCGCGCAAGCGTCACCACGAAGACCGTGACGCCAAGGGAGGCGTGCCACATGAAAAGCACGCCCCCGGACATGGTCCAGCCGATGGCCAGAAGCGCCAGGACCAGGGCCACGGTGCACCAATGGATGGTTTTCCAAACCGGGTCGTAGACCACAGGAACCGCTGTCGTTGCCACATCCGCCTCCCGATCGCTTTTTCCGGACGCGTGTACCGCCCGTCGTTGTGGGGTGGCGCGTCCGACACCTCAATACGTGGTATGCCACCACGGCCGGGGCGTGGCAATGGCTCCCGGCCGCGACATATTCCCCTCGTTCCGCCGGGAAAGGGGTCTGCGCCGCCCTTTACCGCCGCACGGTCGTGCATTATCCTCACCGCAATCATGAAATTTCACGTCACCATCATGGGCTGCCAGATGAACGTCGGCGACGGCGACTGGCTGACCCGGTCGCTTATCAGTCTGGGTTTCACGCCCGCTTCGGAGGAAGAGGCCGAGCTCTTCATCCTTTTCACCTGTTCGGTGCGCGAAAAGCCGGAACAGAAAGTGGCCAGCGAACTCGGCCGCATCGCCGACCGCCACCGCGACAACCCGCGCGCCTTCGTGGCGGTTGGCGGCTGCGTGGCCCAGCAGATCGGCCAGGCCCTGTGGCGGCGCTTCCCCATGGTGCGCCTCGTTTTCGGCTCGGACGGCATCGCCGGCGCGCCCCGGGCGCTTGCCCGCCTTGCCGCCGAACCCGGGCTTCGCCTGTCGCTTCTGGACTTCACCGAAACCTATCCCGAGCGCGACCAGCCCTGGCCCGAGGATACCGTGCCGCCCCGGGCCTTCGTGTCCATCATGCAGGGCTGCGACAACTTCTGCGCCTACTGCATCGTGCCCTTCGTGCGCGGCCGGCAGAAATCCCGGGGACTCCCGGCGGTCGTGGCCGAATGCGAGGCGCTGGCCGGACGCGGGGCGCGGGAGATCACGCTCCTTGGGCAAAACGTCAACAGCTACGGCCTCGACGACGCCGGCGACGGCACCTCCTTCGCCCGGCTGCTCGACGCCGTGGCCGCCATACCGGGCATCGCGCGCATCCGTTTCACCACCTCCCACCCCAAGGACCTCAGCGACGACGTCATCGCCCGCTTCGCCGACCTGCCCGAACTGTGCCCGGCCCTGCATCTGCCGGTGCAGTCCGGCTCCGACGCGGTGCTTAAGCGCATGGGCCGGCGCTACGACCGGGCGGCCTACCTGCTCCTCGTGGACAAGCTGCGCCGGGCCCGCCCGGACATCGCCCTGACCACGGACCTCATCGTGGGCTTTCCCGACGAAACCGACGATGATTTCCGGCAAACCCTCGATTTGGTGCGTGAGGTTGGGTTTGATAGCGGCTTCTCCTTCATGTACTGTGATAGGCCGGGAACCGTATCCGAGCGCATGGAGCCGAAAATCGCCCAGGAGGTCAAATCGGCCCGTCTGGCCGAGTTGCAGGCCCTGCTCGACGAGCGCCTCACGGCGACCCTGGCCGCGCAGGTCGGGCGGACGACCGAGGTCCTCATCGAAGGCGCAAGCCGCCGGGACGGTCCGACCGGCCCCTCCTGGCGGGGACGCGATCCCGGGGGGCGCATCGTCAACATGGCCCTGCCGGGCGTTGCGGATGCCGCCGGAACGATCGTGCGCGCCCGCATCCGTCAAGCCAAAAAGCACTCCCTGATCGGGGAGGCGGAGGCCGACCATGATTGAAATGAAAGTGTTCGGACTGGCCCTTGACGAAGAATCCCAGGTCCCCGTGCTGATCCTCAAGGACATGGAGGAAAAAGCCGTTCTCCCCATCTGGATCGGCGCCATGGAAGCCATGGCCATCTCCCTGGCCCTAAACGACGTGGTGCTGCCGCGCCCCATGACCCACGACCTGCTGCTCAACACCATCGCCAAGCTCAACGGACATGTGGTGGCCATCCACGTGACCGAGCTTGCCGAAGGCACCTACTACGCCGACATCGAGTTGGAAGTGGAAGGCGGCATCCGCCGCGTGGACAGCCGCCCGTCGGACGCCATCGCCCTGGCCCTGCGGGCCAAGGCCCCCATCCTCGTGGCCGAACCCGTGCTCGAACAGGTGGCTAACGAGGCCAAAAGCGAATCCGTGGTGGCATTTTCCAGCGACGACAGCGACAAGTGGACGGAACTGCTCGAAAAATTCGACCTCGACGACACCAAGTACAAAATGTGACGCCATGATTGACTTGCACACCCACACCACCTTTTCCGACGGCGAACTCATCCCTTCGGAACTGGCCCGCCGCGCCGCCAAGGCCGGCTACCGCGCCATGGCCATGACCGACCACGCCGACTTCTCCAACCTGGACCTGATCCTCACCAATATCGGCCGGTTCGTGGCCGAAACCGGGGCCTTTCTCGGCGTCACCGTGCTGTGCGGGGTGGAGATCACCCACGTGCCGCCGCCGCTGATCCCCCACCTGATCGAAATGGCCCGGGAACGCGGGGCGCAGATCGTGGTGGTGCACGGCGAAACCATTGTCGAGCCGGTCGAAACCGGCACCAACCTGGCCGCCATCGAGGCCGGGGTGGACATCCTGGCCCATCCGGGGCTCATCACCCCGGAAGAGGCGGAACTGGCCGCCGAACGCGGCGTGGCCCTCGAAATCACCACCCGCAAGGGCCATAGCCTGACCAACGGCCACGTGGCCGCCCTGGCCCGGCGCTTCGGAGCGAAACTCGTCATCGACAACGACGCCCACGCCCCGGACGACCTCGTCTCCCAGGAACGCCGCAAGAAAATCGCCCTCGGCGCGGGACTCAGCCACGAGGAATACCTGCAAGCCGAGGCCAACTCCCGGGACATCGTCTCCCGGATCCTGGGCGCGGGACGCATGGGCTGACGCAGCCTCCCCGCGAAAAATCCACCAAACCTTGCCACGCCCCACCGTTGCGTATAGGCGTGGCAGCATCACCCCCTCTCTCAAGGAGCGACCATGCCCAGACTTCTTGGACTCCTCATCGCCGTCCTCATGCTTTCCAGCCTCTCGGGCTGCGGCTACAACCAGATGCAGACCAACGAGGAGGCGGTCAACGCCGCCTGGGGCAACGTGGAATCGGCCCTGCAACGCCGCCTGGACCTCATTCCCAACCTCGTGGCAACGGTCAAAGGCTACGCCAGCCACGAAAAAGACACCCTGACCGCCGTGGTCGACGCCCGGGCCAAGGCCACGCAGGTGAAAATCACGCCCGAGACCCTCAACGACCCCAAGGCCATGGCCGCCTTCCAGCAGGCCCAGGGACAAATGCAGTCCTCCCTGTCGCGCCTTCTGGCCATCGCCGAAAACTACCCGCAACTCAAGGCCGACCAGAACTTCCGCGACCTGCAAAACCAGCTCGAAGGCACCGAAAACCGCATCAACGTCGCCCGCCAACGCTACAACCAGGCTGTCGAAATCTATAACGCCTCCATCCGCACCTTCCCCAACTTCATCACCAACTCCCTGCTGCTGCACTTAAAGCCCAAGGAATACTTCAAGGCCGACGAGGCCGCCAAACAAGCGCCCAAGGTGAAGTTTTAGGGAAGAGAGAGGGTAAGATGCCTCCGGCGGCCAGGGGGAAACTTTTTGAAAAAAGTTTCCCCCTGGACCC
>NZ_JBLODY010000097.1:0-11747 GCF_047785625.1 Solidesulfovibrio sp. C21 | reverse complement strand
GGTGTGGGGAGGGAGGCCCCTTTTTTCAAAAAGGGGCCTCCCTCCCCACAAAACCACCATGCTCGAACATCTCTCCATCGTCCTTTTCCGGCCCAAGTTTTCCGAAAACGTCGGCGCGGCGGCCAGGGCCTGCGCCAACATGGGCGTTTCGCGTTTGCTGCTCGTCGATCCGCCGGCGTTTGACATCGAACGGGCGCGCCCCATGGCCACGAGCAAGGGCGGTCAGTTGCTGGAGAAGCTGGAATTTTATCCGACCCTGGACGCGGCCGTGGCCGGGGCGGAGTTGGTTTTCGGCACCACGGCGCGGCTTGGCGGCTGGCGCACCGGGGTCATCAGCCCCGAGCAGGCGGCGGTTTCGGCCTGTCCCACGCTGGCGGCCGGCGGCAATGTGGCCGTGGTTTTCGGCCCCGAGGACGCGGGGCTCAGTAACCACGAAACCCGGCTGTGCGGCCGGTTGGTCAACATCCCCACCTCGGACGCGGCCACCTCGCTCAATCTGGCCCAGGCCGTGCTCGTCATGTGCTATGAAATGTTCAAGGCCGCAACAGGGCATGTTGGCGAACCGGCCGGCCCGACGCCGGCGCGCACGGTCACCCATGCCGAGCGGGAAGCGCTTTTCGCGGCGCTTCGCCGGACGCTCCTGTCCATCGACTTCATCAAGCCCGACAATCCGGAATACTGGATGCTGCCGGTGCGGCGCTTCATCGACCGCGTGGGCCTCAAACGCCAGGAATACAGCCTGCTGATGGGCGTGTGCCGCCAGATCAAGTGGGCGCTGGGATCGGGCGGCAAAAAAGATCGAGCGGACTAGGGGCTCTCACCCCCCCCCACGCGGCCGGGGGAAACCACGTATCTTTCCAACACGCATCCCCCTTTCGCGCCGCCCGCTTAAAACGCCGGCCATGGACAGGGCTGCGCCAAGCCCGTATCAAACGTGCCATGCCGCCCCGCCGCGCCCCCCTCTTCCTGATCGTCCTGCTGCTGGCCCTGCTCGCCGGTCCTGCGGCGCTTCACGCCGAGGACAGCAACGAATGGAGCATGGTCATGGACACCCTGCGCAAGCAGGATAAGATGGTCCATGACCGCCTCGACGCCTTCAAGGCGCGTCATGCCAGGGAAGTGCTCGACCGGGACAGGCAGGTGGATGCGCTGGTCCATGAACGGGCCAAGCTGGCCTTGTGGCAGGCCACGGCTTCGGACCCGTGGGAAATCCGCGACCTGCTGGCCGGATTTGCCCGGCTCCGGTTCGCGGTGGAGCGCCTGAGCCAACGGCCGGAGCAGACCTGGACCAGTCTGGAGCAGAACGTGGCCATGCTCGACACCTACCGGGACCGGCTGCTGGAAATCACCCGGCAGCAAATCCCCGAGCAGTATCGGCAAGCGCTCCTGCCCTCGCGCAATTCCATCGCCGCCCTCACCGCCGAACTCTCGGCCCTGCGCGATTCCATAGGAGCGGAAACCGGCCCCCTGCGCGAGCTGGCCGCCCAGATCAAGGCCGCCGAGGAATCCCTCCAGGCCGCCCTGACGCCCGCCTGGAAAGCCTATTACATGGAAGTGTTCCCCACGCCCCTGTCCCCCTTCTTCCTGACCTATCTTCACCAGGACTTGGAGGACTGGGACCTTGGGCTCGGGCTCTGCCGGGAACTGCTGCACACCCGCCACAACCAGCTTGCGCTCCTGCGCGGCGCCATGACCGGCGGCGCCTTCGCCCTGGCCGTGTTCGCCCTGGCCCTGCTTGGCGAGTGGCTGGCCGCGCGGCGCGGTTTTCCCCGACCTTCGCGGGCGACCCTGCGCAAAGCCGGGGTCTGCCTGGCGGTGGGGGTGTTTTTCATCGTCATGTCCCGGGGGGCGCCGTTTTTCCTTTTCACGGGACTCTCCTCGGTTGGCGAAATCATGATGGCCGCCGCCCTGGTCTATCTGTCGCGGCTGCGGGTGACGGAAACGCCCGGCGTGGCGTTGCCGCCGGTACTGTGGCCCACCTGGCGCATTTTTTCCCTGGGCCTGCTGCTCGAGGCGACCCGCGTCCCTGAACCGATCATGGCCCCCATTTTCAGCGCATTCCTTTGCCTGTCGGCCTGGACCTTCCACGTCCGCCACAACCGCACCCCGGCGGGACAACGCCTGGAGCGCGGCCTGACACAGGCCCTGACCTACCTGCTGCCGGCGCTGGCGCTGGTCGCCCTGGTCGGCCTGCCCCAGACCGCCGTGCTGATGGCCTCGTCGCTTTTCTACATCGCCCTGGCCCTGCGCTTCGCCTCCCATACCACGCACTTCTTCAGCCGCCACGAACCCCAGCATCATCCGGGGATGGGGACCGCGCTGCTCGGCGTGGCGGCCGAGGCCGGTTTTCCCTTTTTCTTCCTGCTCTATCTGTTCTTGTTTTTGTGGCTGCTGTCGACCCAATACGGCGGCGAGGATATTTTCCTGGAGCTGCTTACCACCGAAACCCAGGTCGAGTCCGTGGGCATCAGCCTTAAAAAGCTGGCAAGCCTCATCGCCGGCTACTACGCCGTGCGGGCGCTTATTTCCCTGTCCGCCTCCTATATCGCCAACGCGACCAGCCGCAGACGCAGTGCGGAACGCGTGGCCAAGGCCTCGCTTCTGACCATCAACACCTATGTTTGGTGGGGCCTTTACGCCATTTTCATCATGACGGTGCTCGGGCTGTCCCTGACCAGCATCGCGGTGGTGGCCGGCGGCCTGTCGGTCGGCATCGGCTTCGGTTTGCAGACCATGGTCAACAATTTTATCAGCGGCCTGCTCCTGCTGTTCGGCCGCTCCGTCCAGGCCGGGGACATCATCCAGTTCGGGGAGGCCTGGGGCGTGGTCAAGGAGGTCAACATCCGCAACACCGAGGTGCTGACCTTCGAAAACGCCACGGTATTCGTACCCAATTCCGAGCTTATTTCCGGCAAAATCGTCAACTGGAGCCACCGGGACCCGAGCGTGCGCCGGGACATCTGCGTGGGCGTGGCCTACGGCTCGGACACCGCGCTCGTGCGGGAAAAACTCCTGGCCGCCGCCGAAACCTGCCCGGCCGTGCTCGGCAACCCGCCGCCCCAGGTGTTGCACTGGGATTTCGGGGCCAGCACCCTGGATTTCCGCCTGCGGGTGTGGCTGGCCGACGTGTCCGGCGCGGTCGGGGCCACCTGCGCCATCCGCGAGGCCATTGACCGGCTTTTCCGGGAAGCCGGCATCGAGATCGCCTTTCCCCAGTCCGACCTGCACCTGCGCTCGGCGCCGGTGCTGGAGGATTACCTGAAAAACCGACAGGAAGAGGACCGGCGGCGGATGTTTGATCTCGCCGACCGGGTCTCGGCCCTGGAACGCAAGACCGGCGGGCAGGACGCCCGCCCCGCCGGGAAAAGAGAGGATACGCCCCATGAGTGATGCCGCGCCGCGTGAGCCGGCCAAGGTCTATTTCGCCGATCTGCGGGCCCGCGCCGCCAACAAGAACCGCACGGCCAAGATCAAAAAACTGTTCGAGGCGGCGGGATTCGACAACATCATCGCCAGGGGCGACCTGACCGCCATCAAGGCCCATTTCGGGGAACGCGGCTGCGACACCCACATAAGCCCCACCCACGCCCGGACCGTGGTCGAACGGATCAAGGCCTGCGGCGGACGGCCCTTCGTCACCGACACCAACACCCTCTACTCCGGCTCGCGCCACAATTCCGTGGACCACATCGCCACGGCCGTGGAACACGGCTTCGACTACGCGGTGCTCGGCGCGCCGGTCATCATCGCCGACGGCCTGGACAGCACCAACATCGTGGAGGTGGGAATCCCGGGCAAGCACTTTAACAAGGTGAAGATCGCCGGCGACATCGCCCGGGCCGACGCCCTGATCGTGCTCTCCCATTTCAAGGGCCACGAGCTGGCCGGCTTCGGCGGCGCGGTCAAGAACCTGGGCATGGGCTGCGCCGCGCGCGCCGGCAAGCAGGACCAGCACTGCGTGCGTTTCGCCGTGGACCCGAAAAAATGCATCGGCTGCGGCCAGTGCGTTGCGGTCTGCCCGGCCGGGGCGGCCACCATGCACGACAAGAAAGCGGTCATCGAAAAGGCGATCTGCATCGGCTGCGGCGAATGCCTGACCGTGTGCCCGAAAAAGGCCATGCGCATCGACTGGCACACCGAGATCGTGCCCTTCATGGAGCGGCTGGTGGAATACGCCTACGGCGCGGTGGCCGGAAAACACGGCAAGGCGGGCTTTTTCAACTTTCTGACCAACATCACCCCGGACTGCGACTGCGTGCCCTGGTCCGACGCGCCCATCGTGCCGGACATCGGCTTTCTGGCGTCCAGCGACCCGGTGGCCCTGGACAAGGCCTGCCTGGACCTCGTCAACGGGCAGGCGGCCTGCCCGGACTGCCAGCTCGAGCACGGCCTCGGCGCCGGCGAGGACAAATTCGCGGCGCTTTGGAAGTGGACGCGCGGCGACGTGACCTTCACCCACGGCGCGGCCATGGGACTCGGCACCCCGGAATACGAACTGATCAAGGTCGTCTGACGCATCGCCGCCTCGAAGCGACAAGGCCCGCCGCGTTCGCGCAACGGGCTTTTTTTACGGCTTCCGGTGCATGGTGATGGATCGGATGCAGCCTTCGGTGGCCGAGGCCGCCTTGCGCTGCATGTCTTCCGGCATGACGCCGTGGTGCAGGATGTAGTCCACGGTCCGGGAATTCAGCAGCGCGCCGGTCTGCTGCATGGCGCATTTGCAGATGGCCACGGTCTGGGCCCTGGTGTAGCCCTTTTGGGCGAAGGCGGCCTCCTGTTGCAGGCACTGGGCCGTCAGTTTTTGGGTCAGGGCCTCGCGCATCTCCGGGGTGACCCGCCGGCCCGCCGCCTGGGCGACCGTCGGGACCACAACCAGCAAGAAAAGTATCACCATCGATTTCATAGGATTCCCTCTCCGCAAAAGGCCGAAAGGACCTTTTCCCGTTCGTCCAAGGCCCCACACTTCCCTTTGAAAGTTTTTGAAGGGGGTCCAGGGGGAAACTTTTTCCAAAAAGTTTCCCCCTGGCCGCCGGAGGCATCTTCCCAACGTCTCCCTCTCCCCTATTCCTTCACCATATTCGGGTGGTGGACCTCGCCGCCTTCCATCTCCACGGTGTGGCAGACGTCGCAGCGTTTGCCCGAGCCGATCACGCCGGGCGCGCCCATGTACTGCATGCCGGGAATGTTGTTGCTGTCGATGCCGTAGTCGTTGACCGCGACAAAGGTGGCGTGGGGGCTGCCGTGACAGGCCGCGCAGGGTACGTTGCCGGTGTATTCCCTGCGGTTGCGGAAAAGCTGCGTGGCGTTGGCCGTCCAGGTGTTAAACGCCGTGGCGTGCTTGCCGGGCAGCATGAAGTCCTTGTGGCAGGTCAGGCAGTCCGGCTCCTGAATCCAGGCGGCCCGGGGCTTCACATCGCTTACGGCGGCCACGCTTCGCGGCGAAAGCGGCTTCATGAGCCAGTCCGCCGCCTTCTTGCCGACCATGCGTTCGTGGCGCAGCAGGGACAGGGCGTGGTCCTCCATGTAGCCGTGGCAGTTGACGCAGGTCACGCCGGCCGCGCTGTGATTGTCGCGCTGGGCCTGGGTCACGCCGTCCGGGGCCGTGGGATGGCAGTTGGAACAGGCTTTGGCGTCGCCGCCGGCAAGGTAGGAGGCGTGGAAGCCATGAATGGCGGCGGAAAGCGACAGCAGCGCCTTGCCGCCCTGGACCGAAACGCCGGCATTGGGCCCGGCGTCGGGGTGGCAGCTCTGGCAGGCCACCGGATCGCCGGCGGCGGCCCGGGCGGACAGATCCGTGCCGTTTCGCCGGTCGTGCACGGCCAGGATGCCTTTGGCGGTCTCCCTGGACACGCCGGTGACGCCGTCCACGCCGAAGCTCCCGCCGTGGCAGGTATAGCAGCGCATTTCCGTGGAGGCCGGAGCCACGGCCTTGGTCGTGGCCAGCACCTCGCCGGTCCTGGCGTCCCTGGCCGTCAGGGTGAAGACCGGATAGGGATTCACGCCGCCCTTTTCGGGATAGGGCGTGACCGGGATACCGGCGGCGGAAAAGAGCTTGTCCCCGGCCGCCATCTCCCCATCGGGCGTCAGGCCTGTCAGCGACACGTCGGGCGGAAGCTTCCTGCCGACAAGCGATTCGGAATACCTCCAGAAATCCGACTTGGCCGAGGGGTGCTTGAAACCATCGGGCGCGGCGTAGGCCACGGTCACGTCCTTGGTCACCACCTCGGGCATGACGTCGCGTTTTATAAGCACCGCCTCGAGCGTGTTGCCCGGCACGGCCAGCAAAAACGAGCCGTCGCAGCCGGCCGTGGCCACCACGCCCAGACTACTCACGCCGATCAGGAGATACGGCGAGGATGCGGCGTCAAAGGCCGGGAGGTCGACCGTTATCGGTTCGATGGACATGGGCTTTGGCTGCGGCGGCTTTTTCCCGTTGATGCCTTCGGCAATGTAGGCGGCCAGGGCGTCGCGCTCGTCCTTGTCGCCGAGAAAGGGCGGCATCTGGGTGAAGAGCTTGCCCTGCCCGGTCAGGTAGGCGGCCATGCCGGCCGCGCCGATCTTGCCGGTATATTTACGAATATCCTTGAACGGCCCGCCCACGGAATGGCAGGCCAGGCACTGCAGGTCGTAGAGTTCCTTGCCGGCGGCCAAGCGGTTTTCCGCGGTCACTTGCTTGATCTTGGCCCATTTGGCCCGGGGCAGAAACGGCGCGTCATAGGGCGCGACGCTCGAGGGCCGGATGTCCGTGGACCAGAGCTGGCCGTAGATGAGCCAGGGCTTTCGGGCCGCCTCGCGGATGGTCTCGAAGGTCCCGACCAGACCCAGGCCCAAAAGAAGCAGCGCCACGGCGAACACGCGCCGCAGCTTAAGCGGCAGCCGCGTCACCAAGGCCAGCGCCCCGGCGGCCAGGGCCACCAGCAGCACGGGATAGGCCGCCCGGTAGGAGGCGATCTCCAGGGAGCGATGCAGCACGAAGGCGCGCACCGCGTCCGGCAACACGCCCACGTACCACCAGCCGGAAAGGAGCAGCACCGGCGCGGCCGCGACCACCCAGCGGCAGGCCATGCGCAGCATGATCTCCCGGGCCTCTTCGTCGCGGATGCCAAGGGCCGTGGCGAAGCCGAACAGCCCGGCCAGAAGCAAGGCCAACGCCGAGCGCAGCACCAGGGACGGCCAGAAGGTGGGATTGAAAAAGCCGTCCCAGAAATCAAGCGTCACCGGCCACTGGCCCGGGGTGAGCATGAAGCCGATGATGCCGTTGATGGCGAAAAGCGACAGGAAGGCGAAAAGGAAATAGAAAAAGCCCACCCGCATGTGGGTCTTGGCGTCGAGCCGGTCGAAGCCGTAATAATAGACGAGCAGGGCTCCGATCTCGCCGGCGAAAAACGCCCATTCCGTGGCCCAGCCCCAGGCGAAGGTGCGCACCAGCACGAGTGTGGCCTGGGGGGCCAGGGTGGTGATCGTCAGCCAGATGCCGACGCCGGAAAGTCCGCCGAAGACCATGGTGAGAAGCAGGAAAAACCGGGTGTGACGGTGGAGATATTCCAGCAGGGGCGCGGAGCCGAGCCGGCGCGCCCTGGCCTCGGTCAGGACCAGGAACAGTCCGCCGCCCACGGCGAAATGGGCCACGAACACGTGGAGCACGGCGATGACGATGATCCAGAATCCGCCGCCGAAAGCGGCCAGTTGCCAGACGGGATAGTCCATGGCTTATCCCCTCCCCGCCTGGCGGCGATAGGCGGCCACCATCCAGACGATGACGCCGCCGGAAAAGACGACGCTGGCCAGGAACATGAAAAACGGGCCCCACTGGGCGAGAGTCGGCAGCGTGGCCGGGCTGAACCCGGGGGCCAGATAGGCCTGCCGGACAAGCTCGCGCACGCAGGCCATGGCCAGCACCGTGGTCGCGGTCAGCCAGACGGCCGCCACGACCTTTTCCTTGAGCCCGGCCCAAAGCGAGGCCGCGCCCAGGGCGATGCCGCAAAGCAGCGTGAAGGTGGCCAGTCCGCTTGCGCCGAGAAAGCGCAGCATCACCGCCTGGGGCAGGGCCAGCAGAAACCAGATGCCCACCGCGAACTGGACCATGGTCCCCCGGGTGAACCACGTAAGCCCGGTGCGCAGCCGCCAGGACGCGGCCCCGTCCCCCCGGCCAGCCGCCTTGCGGCTGACAAGCGCCAGGAAAAGCCCGGCCACGGCCAGGGAGGCGGTGACGAAATGGAGCCAGCGCGGGATAAACGTCGGGTCGGTCAAATTGACGATGGTGCCCCCGGGATGGTCGAAATAGGCCTTCCAGACGTCCGGACGCTGGGACAGGGTGGACACGTTGACCAAAATGAGGCTTGCCGCCAGCAGCAGACAGGCGGCCGGGACGACGACCGCGTTTGCGCCCTTGCCCTCCAGCCGGGGCTGGGCCCGGTAGAGGAGCGCATAGGCGACCATGACCACCATGAAAAGCGACAGCCAGACCGAGGCCGAAAGCACGGCGGCGGTATAGAGGAAATGGCCGTAGAGCACGGTGGCGAATAAAAGCGGCGGGATGCCGAGGTTGACGGTGATGGCCACGGCGGTCGGCAGGCTTTTGCCCAGGGCCACGGCCGCGCCCCGATCCGGCCCCGGCGCGAAGAAAAGCAGCAGCGTGCCGCCAAGCGCCACGTTCATGACCAGCAGATGGGCCGCGAAGGTGACAAGCAGCAGGATTTCGAAAATTCCCCAAGGTGACGGCAAGGCCAGACCGGGAGGGGCGGCGAGAGACGGATGCATGGCGGCAAGGCTCCTTGCCCGCGCACGACCTCAAACGCGGCGGTCGCTTACGGGATCGGCGATTTTGCGGAACCTTACGTGATCCCGCCGCGTCCCACAATAATCGCGCCCGCAAAAAACGCCCCGCCGCCGCCCCGGGCCCGGCCCTCGACGTCCGGGCCAAGCCATGCTAGGCCGGCGCAAAAAAGGGGAGTGCCTCCCCTGGTTTTTCCCTTTTCCCGCCCGGCCTTTGCCCTTGGACGGTCCAAGGCCATTTCCCCAACCGGGCGGGTTTTTCTTCTCTGGAGGTGGACGCTTGGACAAACGGGAAAACCTGGCCTTGCAGGTGACCAAGGAAATCGTGGTCAAGTTCGTGGAAACCGGCCGCATTTCGCCCGGCAATTTCACCGAGCATTTCGGCCCGATATACGAGGAAGTGCTGCGGGTGATCAGCCGGTCCGAGGGGACCGGGACCGCAGAAGGCGGACGCGACGATGGCTGATCTGCCAACGCCCGGCGACGCGCGGCGCGTGGCCGGCATGTTCGGCCGCGTGGCCGGCTCCTACGACCTGCTCAACCACCTGCTCTCGGCCGGCTGCGATATCGCCTGGAGACGGGCCATGGTGCGGGCGCTGGCCGCCCCGGGCCTGCCGGCCGGACCGGTCCTGGATCTGGCCGCCGGCACCCTCGACGTCTCCATCATGCTGGCCGGGCAGTGCGACCGGCAGGTCATGGCCGTGGACCCCTGCCTGCCCATGCTCGTGCGGGGGAAGACCAAGATTCCGCCGCACCTTGGCCGCCGCATCCATCCGGTGCTCGGCGACGGGCTGGCCCTGCCGCTGCCGGACGCCTCCGTGGCCGGGGCGACCATCGCCTTCGGCATCCGCAACATCCGTCCCCGGGGGGACGCCTTCCGGGAACTGGCCCGGGTGCTGCGGCCCGGCGGCCGGCTCATGGTGCTGGAATTCGGCACGGGCAAACGCCGACTCTGGGGCGGCTGCTACAATTTCTATCTGCGCCGGGTGCTGCCGAAAATCGGCAAATTGATCTCCGGCGACGACGAGGCCTACCTGTACCTCGCCGAAACGATCCGCGAATTCCCGGACGAGGCGGCGCTGGCCGAACAGATGCACCAGGCGGGATTCGCCGAGGTTTCCTATCGGGCCATGACCGGCGGCATCGTGTTCGTGCACGCTGGGGTCAAGGCGGCCGCCGACTGATCGCCCGCCCGGACCGCCGATTCCCGGACGCTACGGCATCTCCCGGCACCCCGGGATTTCTTCTTGTCAGCCCATCTGTTTAGCTGCTAAACACCACCTATGCGAAACGAAGAAGAGGTCATGCCCCTTTTCCTGTTGCTTGGCGCGGTGCTGACCAAGTTCGCCTCCATCGAGCGCACGCCCGTGGATTTCGGCATCGGGCCAACGCTTTTCCCGGCCGAGGTGCACATGCTCTCCACCATCGAAATGCTCGGCGACCCGACCACGGTGACGGCCGTGGCTGCCGCCTGCGGCGTCACCAAAGGCGCGGTGTCGCAGACGCTCAAACGCCTCGAAGCCAAAAGCCTCATCCAGCGCGACGGCCCGGGCGGGCGCGGCGGCGTGGACCTGACGCCGCTTGGCCGACAGGCCTGCCAGGCCCACATGACCTTTCACCGCGAGCACGACCGGGACTTTCTGAGCTATCTGCGGGAGCTGCCGAACGAAGATTTCGCCACCTGTCTGGAGTTTTGCCGCCACTTGAAGGTGTGGATGGAGCGCTATCCGAAATAATTTTTTTTCGGCCCGGTGTTTAGAAACTAAACCTTATCCGACAGGAGACCGCCATGACGCCCACGCAACCCCAAAATGCCTTCGCCCCTATCGAGGATGTTTTTTACGGCGCGGTTGCGGCCCGGATGCTCATCACCGCGCTGGAGATCGACCTTTTCTCCGCCCTGGAGGCGGGGCCGCTGCCGCTGGCCGAGCTGGCCGCCCGCACGGGAACCCTGCCCCATCGGCTGGAACCGCTGCTCGACGGGCTCACGGCGCAGGGCATCCTCACCCGGGAAGACGTCGGCTATGCCGCCACGCCGGCCGCTTCGGAGTATCTGGTGCCGGGCAAGCCGCTGTACCAGGGACCGGCCATGATGCTCTTGTCCCATTTCACCGACTCGCTCCAGGGGAACCTCGCGGAGAGGCTGCGCCACGAGGACGACGCGCGACAGGGCTCGGACAAGGGCTGGGGGATGGAGACCATCATGGAAGGCACCCTGGGGCATGCCCTGACCGGGGCGCTTTTCCGGGTGACGCGCTTTGCGGCCGAATTACCGGGATTCGCCGCCATGCGCACGCTGTGCGATGTGGGCGGCAACCATGGCGCCTACACCATGGCCCTGCTGGATGAAAATTCCGATCTGACCGGAACGATTCTCGACCTGCCCCACGTCGTCCCCTTCACCAAAGCGCGTTGTCGGGAACGCGGATATGGGGAGCGCATCCGGGCCGGGGCGTTCGACCTGCGGACCGACGACCTGCCGCAGGAAGGCTTCGACCTGATCGTGACCTCGCATGTCCTTTACGGCGTGGCCGACGACCTCGAAGCGGTCACCCGCCGGCTGGCGGCCGGGCTCAGGCCCGGAGGCTGGCTCATAAGCCACCATTTCGCACCCGGCGAGCGGGACGCCGGCATCGAGGCCGCCCACGAGTTCATGACCCGGCTGGCCGGCTACCCCACCCACTTCCTGTCCCGACAAAGCCTGGAAACGGCCATGCGCGCCGCCGGCCTGGATGGCTTCCGGGCCGATGCGCCCACCCCGCCCCTCGGCGGCGGCTTGATCCTGGCCGGACGGAAAAGAGGATAAGACCAGGGAGAAACTTTTTGAAAAAAGTTTCCCCCTGGACCCCCTTCAAAAACTTTCAACGGGGTATCGTTGCAGGCAGAAAAACGATCGGGACAAGATCATCGAAGTTCTTCCGCCACCAACCCCGTAAAGAGTTTTTGGGGAGGGTGGGGGTCCGGGGGAGGGG
>NZ_JBLODY010000096.1:0-12353 GCF_047785625.1 Solidesulfovibrio sp. C21 | reverse complement strand
AGGGTTCCCTCCCCCGGTTCCGCATCTCTTCTCTAAAAGGATATACACACAACATGGCGTTGGAACGGTATGCCGGGCCGGGGTGCCTGGTGGAGTTCATGCAGGGCAACCAGCCTCAGGTCGCCTGGGTGTTGGAGGAATCTTCTGGCCGTTTGCGGCTTTACACGTTGACCAAGCGTGAGGAGAAGCTGGCCGCCTCCCGGGTGCTGCCCTGGATGGGGCCGCGCTATGACGGGACCAGGGACCGCAGCGAGATGCTGGAGATCCTGACCGCGCATCAGGCCCGGCGCGAGGCCGCGGCCAGGGCCATTGCCCCGCTGGAGCTGTGGGAACTGGCCCAGGGCGAGGTGCGCGAGGAATCGGCCGAGTGGTTCGCCGGGCTTGTGGGCGAGGCCCCGGACGTGGACGCCGTGGCGGCCATGGGGCGGGCGCTTTTAGGGTGCAAGACGCATTTCAAGTTCCATCCGCCCAAGTTCGAGGTGTTCCCGGCCGATCTGGTGGAGCGGCGCATGGCCGAGGCCGCCCTGGCCGAGGAACGCGAGAAGGTGGTGGTGGCCGGCCAGACGTTTTTCAAGGAGCTCTGGCAGGGCTGGCTTTCCGGCGACCGCAAGAAGGGCGCGAATCTGGCCGCCAAGCTCGATCCCGAGGCGGCGGAGAAGCTTAAGAAACTGCTGCACAGGCTCATGGCCGACGCCGAAGACCCCGAGTCCGCCACCCTGTGGGTCATGCTGAAAAAGGGCCTGCCCGACCATCCGTTCCAGGCCTATATCCTGGCCACCCAGTGGGGCATTGTCCCGCCGCACTACAATTATCTGCTCGATCAGGCCGATTACGCCGCCGGTGACGACTGGTGGCAACCGCTTGCCGCCGAGGTGGAGGCGCGTCGGGCGGGGCTTTCGGCCCTGTGCCAGGAGCCCGAACCCATTCCCTTTGTCAGCGTCGATTCCCCGACCACCCGCGACATCGATGACGCCTTTTACGCCGAGCCCCGCCCGGGCGGCGGCATCCGGCTGGTCCTGGCCCTGGCCGACCCGGCCCTGGACTGGGGATTCGACGGCCCGCTCGATAAGGCCGTGGCCTACCGGGCCTCGAGCCTCTATCTGCCCGAGGGGGTCAGCCACATGCTGCCCGAGGCGCTCGGCACCGGGCTTTACAGCCTGCTTGCCGGCGAGGTACGGCCTTCGCTCGTCATGGAGTGGGAGTTTTCCGAGGAAGGCGACGTGCTCGGTTTCGCCATGCGCAAGACCTTCGTCCGCCTGGCCGAAAACACCACCTATGCCGCCGTGGAAGCGGTTCTCGACGCCGGCGATGCGCCGCAGTCCTACAAGTTGGGCCATGCCCTGGCCGTCGCGCTGCGGCAAAAGCGCCTGGAGCGCGGGGCGGTGATCATCGAGCGGCCCGATCCGGACATCATGCTTTCGGGCTATCCCGATAACGTGACCGTGGAGATGGGGCTGTGCCCGGGCTATCCCAAGTCCCAGCTCATGGTCAGCGAGTTCATGATCCTCGGCAACACCGCCGCCGCCGAGTATGCGGTGTCGCGCGGCGCGGCCATGCTTTTCCGCACCCAGGACGCGACGCTTTCCCCGGAGATTCGCGGTGTGCACGGCGATCCGCCCTCGATCCAGCGGGTGGTGCGCGAGTTGCCCCCGACCCTGACCGAACCCGATCCCAGGCCCCACGCCACCCTGGCCGCGCCGGCCTATGCCCCGGTCACTTCGCCGTTGCGGCGCTACGGCGACCTGATCAACCTGGCCCAACTCGAAAGCCTCTTGCGCACCGGCGCGCCGCGCTGGAGTCGGGGCGAGCTGGAGGCCCGGCTGCCCGAGCTGACGTCGCGCCTCGAGGCCGTGGGCCGGGTGCAGCGGTTCCGGCCGCGCTACTGGAAGCTGTTGTACCTGCAATGCAACTGCCGTGAGCGCACCTTCGAAGGCGTGGTGGTGGACCTTGGCGGCGGCGGATTCGTGTCCCTGTCCCTGCCCGACATGCAGATGTATGTCCGGGCCACGAAGGACACCCTGGGCGACACGATTTACATCGGCCAGCGCTATGCGCTACGCCTGGGCAGGATCGATCCGTTGACGAACGAGCTGCGTGTGTTCGGCGCGGAGGAGATTCCGGCCCGGCTGCCCGAGGGTGCCGAGGCGTTTTTCATGGGCGCTGAAGGGTAGCGAGAGGGGAAGAAATGCCTCCGGCGGCCGGGGGGGAACTTTTTGAAAAAAGTTTCCCCCCGGACCCCCTTCAAAAACTGTTAAAAGGGGGGGGCGAGCCCCTCCCGACCGCCCCATCGGGGAAATTTCCACCGAACCTCCCTTTATGGGGAGATGATGGAGTTTGAAATGGGCCTTGCGCACGTTGCTTTCCTCTTGCTGACCTACCTTGTCGCGGCCTTTCCCTTCGGTCTGGCCGTGGCCAAGGCCTCCTGCGGCGTGGACCCCAGGCTTGCCGGCAGCCGCAACACCGGGGCCACCAATGTGGCGCGGCTTTGCGGCACGCGCTACGGCGTGCTGACCCTGGTCCTGGACCTGCTCAAGGGGCTGTTGCCGGTGCTGGTGGCCCGGGCCATGCACGGCGGCGCGGTCTTTATGACCCTGGTCATCGTCGTGGCCGTGGCCGGGCACATGTATTCGGTCTTTTTGTACGGCAAGGGCGGCAAGGGCGTGGCCACCACCATCGGCGTGTTTCTGGGCGCGGCTCCGCTTGCGGCGCTCTTGTCCGTGGCGGCCTGCGTGCTGGTCATCTGGGCCACGGGGTTCGTCTCCGCCGGTTCGCTGACGTTGGCCGTGTGCCTGCCCGTGCTTGTCTATTGGCTTGGCCCCTGCGCCATGACCTTCGCCGCCCTGGCCGTGGCGGTGCTGGTCATCGTCAAGCATCGCGAGAACATCTCCCGGCTGGTGGCCGGGCAGGAAAAGTCCTGGCGCAAGAGCCGTTAACCCCGCCGGACGCCCATGATGTCTATCCTTTATGTGCTTGTCGCGCTTTGCGCGTTGAATCTTGTCGCCATGTGGGGCCTTTCGCGCCTGCGGCGTGGCCGCGCCCGCACCGGCGGCATGGGTGTGCTCGTCGCCGTGGACGCCATGCTGGCGGCCCTGCTTGTCCTCGAAGTGGCCATGGCCCTTTTTTTCGCCCAGTCCGACGGCTTCAACATCACCATGTCCAGCCGCAACTGGTTCGCGCGCCATTGGCATCCGGTCAACAGCCTCGGCTATCGTGACGCCGAACCGCGTCCCAAGGCACCCGGCGAAAAGCTGGTGCTGGTGGTGGGGGATTCCTTTGCCGCCGGGCACGGCATCGACAACGTCGCCGACCGCTTCGGCGACGTGCTGGGCCGGGACCTCGGGGCGGGCTGGCGCGTGGCCAACGCCTCCAAGATTGGCTGGGACACCGTGGACGAGGACAAGGCCCTGGAAAGCTATCCCCAGACGCCGGACGTGGTGGTGCTGGCCTATTTCGTCAACGACATCTACCGGGCTGCGGAAAAAACCAAATTTCCGTTGCCGTTTACCGTGCAATTTCCCAGGGGGGCGGTGACCAAGTACCTGGTGGACCATTTCGCCCTGGCCAATTTCGTCTACTGGCGGCTGGCGCGCATGGGCAATGTGGAGGACGCGGCCAGGACGTTCTGGGACCGCCTGCGCTCGGCCTATGCCGATCCGGCGGTCTGGAACGAGCATGCCCGTGAGCTCGACGCCATCGTGGACTGGTGCCGGCTGCGCCACGTCCGGCTGATCGCGCTGATCATTCCGAGCCTTGCCGACGTGGCCGGCACCGCGCCCATGACCGCCCGCGTGGCCGCTTATTTCAAGGACCGGGGTGTGGAAACCGTGGATTTGACGTCGATTCTCGCCGGCCGCGATCCCGGGGACATGGTGGTCAACAGCGTGGACACCCACGCCAATGTGAAGCTCAACGCCGAGATGGCCGGGCTCTTGCAAAAGGCCATCCTCGCGCCCGCGCCGGCGGCCACCGGCGGTAACAAGGCCGTTTTTTCGCGGAATCCGGAGTAAGGAAGGACCCGTCATGGACAACGTGCTGCTTATCGTCGACATGCTCAACGATTTCATTTTGCCGGCAGGAGAGCTTTCTTTCCCGAAGGGGCAGGCGGTGATCGCGCCCATTGTCGCCTTGCGTAACGCCTTTCGCGCCGACGGCGAGGCCGTGGTCTACGACAACGACGCCCATCCCGAGGATTCCGAAGAGTTCGCGATCTGGCCGTCGCACTGCGTCATGGGCACGCCCGGGGCGCGTGTGGTCGACGCCCTGACCCCCGGCCCGGGGGACATCGTCTTCAACAAGGACTCCCTGTCGCTTTTCGTGCACACCCATGCCGCGGTCCTGCTGCGCAGCCTGGTTGCCGGCGGCGGCCGCCTGTACGTGGCCGGGGTAGCCACGGAGTACTGCGTCAAGGAAGCCGTGCTCGGCGCGCTGGAAAGGGGATTCGCCGTGACCGTGGTGACCGACGCCATCGCCGGCGTGGACCGTACGCCCGGGGACTGCGACCGGGCCATTGCCGCCATGCGCGCGGCCGGAGCCGCGTTTGCCTCGGCCACGGACGTGCTCAACCGGATCGCCTAGGCCGGCCTTCTTCCGTCGTCCCCGGGCCATCGGCCTTGTTTATGGTGAGCAGCATCCGGCCGTCCGGCAGGGCCACGACGTTGAAATCGAGGTTGCGGGTGATCCCGTCGCCGCAACGGACCGGATAGACCCGCCGGGAATTCGAGCCGAGTTCACCCTGCCAATCGGCAACCACCTTTGCCCGCAGCGTCGGGTCGGGGTAGGCCTTGTGCATCCAGGTCCGCGCGTCCGGAATGTCTTCCAGATCGTAGCCCACCAGATCGATGAAGCGCTGGTTGAGAAAAAGCGTGCGTCCGTCGGCCCCGACCAGGCTCGCGGCGTAGGGCACGTAGGCCAGCACCGAATCCAGGGTGTCGCGTTCGGCCTTGATGTCCCGTTCGAGTGTCCTGGCCGCCGTGATGTCCAGCGATATGCCGCAAAGGCCGTAGGGCCGTCCCGAGGCGTCGCAAAGCGGGGCCTTGGTGGTGAGAAATGTCCGGGTTATCCCCTGGGCGATGATTTCCTCCTCGAACGTGAGCGCCTGTCCCGTCTCCATGACCCGTCGGTCGTCCTCGCCGATGCGCGCCGCCACCTCCGGGGCGTGCACGTGTCCGGGCGGATGCCCGACGATGTCCGCGGCCGACCGGCCGAACAACTCTTCCATGGCCCGGTTGACCATGATGCAGCGCCCTTGCGGGTCCTTGAAATAGACGGCGCAGGGCACGTGGTCCAAAATGCCGCGCAACTGATCGTTGACGCGCCGCAGGGCCTCGCGTGTGCGGGCCAGGGCGGTGATTTCATCGGCGTGGAGCATGACCGTGTCCGGGGCGGCGGCAACGAAGGTCATGGCGAAAAGCCCCGGCTCGGTCGCGCCCGGCGGCCGGAAAAGCAGTTGGCGGCTTTCGGTCGTGCGCGATTCCAGGGCGCTCCAAAGGGCCAGGTAGACCTCCGGGGCCTCGTCGAAAATGGCTCCGGCCGGGGCTTCCAGGCAGGAGCCGATCCGTCCCTTGAAAAGAGCTTCGGCCGCCTTGTTGGCGCTTGAGAGCACCAGCTCCCGGTCGCGCAGTCGGAAGGTCAGCGTGGGCAGGGGAAAGTTGCGCAGGTGGTTTTGCAGGCGCTCCTCGCGCTCCGCCAGCTCCTGCCGCGCCAGCTTGCGGGCGGTGGCGTCCTCCACGAACCCCTCGACCACGGACTCGCCCGTCTCGGAAACGGTCAGCCGGGCGTGCAGGTTGCCGGTGAATTCCGTCCCGTCCTTGCGCAGATAGGGGTTTTCGAAACTGCCGATTGTGCCGTCCCGGGACAGCCGGCGCACGATCTCGTCACGACGCTTCGGGTCGCGGTAGCACAGCCCGGCGTTTTGCCCGAGGTGGTCGTACATGTCCTTTGGCGAGGCATAGCCGAACATCGCGGCCATGGCCGGGTTGGCGGTGAGCAGCCGGCCCGAGGCCAAGGCCCGGAAAATGCCGATGGGCGCGGCGTCGAACAGCTGCCGGCAACAGTCTTCGCCGTCGGCGGAGCCTGAGGCGACCCGCCGTTCCACCGTGACGTCGCGGCCGTAGCAGTTGGCCTCGCCCCAAAGCGGGGATGGCGTCGCGACGATGGCGAAAATGCATTCGCCGACGGGCACGTCGAGTTCCTGGCGTGTGCCCGTCTCCCGGACCTTGGCCACACAGGCGGCGAGTTCCGCCGTCACGGGCCGGCCCACGGCCATGCCCAGGGCGTCGAGCAGCGGGGCGCAGGCGGCGTTGGCGTAGGCAAGGTGCCCGTCGCGGCCCACGCGCAGGACGGGAAAGGGATTGTCCTCGGGGAAGCGGGCCATGGAACGCAGATGTTCCTGGGCCTGCTGTTCGGTGGTCACGTCCTGGACGGTGCCGTGGTAGCGCGCCACCTTTCCCGTGGTATCGACCTCGGAGCGGGCCACGGTCCGGGCATGCCGCCACAGGCCGTCGGCGCGCCGAAAGCGGTAGGTGTAGTGCAGCTTGGAACTCTTGGCTTGCAGCCGTCGGCGCGCGGCCTCCACCCTGCTCCGGTCCTCGGGATGGACCAGGGCCAGGAAGTCGACGTAGCTTAAGGACGATCCGTTTGGGGGCAGGCCGAAAATACGGAAGCATTCCTCGGACCAGACGGCCTCGCCGGTGACGAGGTCCCGGCTGAAGCTGCCCACCCGCCCCAGGCGCTGGGTTTCGCGAAACGAGGTCAGAAGCGCGTCCGCGTTGGCGCAGGCGGCGACGTCCGCGTCGGGGCGGGCGCGCAACCGCCGGATGAGGCTGGCGAAGGCCTCGGGCCGGGCGAGCAGGGCTTCCCGCACGTCCGAGGCGATCTTGCCGGCCAGGGCGAGCAGGACGTCGGGGTTTTCGCCCAACTCTCCGGCCAGGGCCAGGATGTTCTTTTCGGACAGGCTCGGGACCGCGCCGCGTTCCAGGCGGCTCAAGTAGGACGGCTGGATGCCCAGGCGCGCGGCCAGGCGGCGCAGGGAATAACGCGGGTCATCGGCCAGAAGGGCCAGCCGTCTGCGACGAATGTGCTCGCCGAAAGAATGGGGCTCCATACTTCGTGCACCATACAGTGCACGGGGGATCGTGGCAATGTTTCCGGTGCTTTTTCCCGTTATGCCGACACGATTTCGGGAAAAAAGGCCGTTGCCCGGGCCGCGCTTTCGATGCCGTGTCGCAGCGACTCCGGATCGACCGCCTCGCCGGCGGCGAGCAGGCGCGCCGCTTCCCCGGTCATTTTTTCCAGCTCGGGCCGTTCGGAATCGGTGAAGGCGGCGAGGGTCGTGGCCGCCCGTTCCGACTTGCCGAGCGCAAGCAGGGTCAGCCCCAGACACAGGCGGGCCATGGGTTCGCCGCCGCCGGTCAGGCGCAGCACGTGCTCGAACTCCACCCTGGCCTGGATGTATTGTCCCAGGGCGTACAGGGCGTAGCCCAGGCGCAGCCGCACCGGCGCATTGGACAGGTCGCCCCGGGTCGAGGCGCGGTAGGCGGCGACGGCGGCCGTATAGTCTCCGGCGGCATAGGCCGCGTCCCCGGTGGCATGGCGGTCGGCGGCGGCCGCCGCATCCGGGGCCTGGGGGGCGGGGGAGGTGTCCCGGCCGAGCAGGGCGCGGACGAGGTTGCGGCGGGAAACGGTGGGCTGGGTATCGGGTTTCATATTCCGGAACCTCCGTGGTGTTATTGGCGTGGCAAGGGTGCGGCAGCGAAAAAGACGGACTCGATGCCCCGGATGCGGGCGTCGCCGGCCTCGGCAACCTGTTCCAGCGTCTCTTCGGCGATGCCCAGGGAGAACCAGGCCGCCTCGGACAGGGCGGGAACGGGTTCGCCGGAAAAGGCCGGCCAGGCCCAGGCCGTGGCCAGGATGTCGGCAACGTGGACAAGGGCGGTTTCGCGTGTTTCGGGCCGTCCGTCGGGCCGCAGATGGTCGGCGACCATGGCGGTGAGCGCCTGGGGAAAATGCCAGCGCGTCAAAAGCGCCCGGCCCACGGCCGTATGGTCGAACCCGAGTACCACGCCTTCCGCGACGGCGATGGGCAGGCCCTCCACCCGCGACAGTAAAAGAGCCCGGCCGGCGGCGGCCGGCAGCTTGCGCAGGATCACGAGCTGGCCGATGTCGGCCAGCAGACCGCCGACGAAAACCCGGTCCGGTGCGGTCCCCGGACAATCCGCGGCCAGAAGCGAGGCGTATACCCCGCAGGCGGCGGCGTGCCGCCAGAAGGCGCGCATGTCCCAGAGTTCGGGGGCGATGTCGTCAAAGGCGCTGACCGCCGCCAGCCCCATGGCCAGGGTGGTCAGTTCATTGAGCCCGACCATGGACGCGGCCCGGCTGATGGAGTCGATGGGGCTGCGCGAGCCGTAGTGGGGGCTGTTGACGAGGCGCAGCAGCTTGGCCGTCAGTCCCGGATCGCTGCCGATGCAGTCGGCCAGTTCCTGGCTCGAGGTCGTATCGGATTGCAGGGCGTCGAGCAGGCGGGCGTGCACCTCGGGCAGGGTGGCCAGTTCCACCTCGTCCGAGACAAGGCTGGCCGGATCGACGGCCGAGGCGGAAAAAAGTTGTTGCTCGGGCGGCGGTCCGAGCAGGCAGGCGGCGGATTGGAGTGTATCCCAGTCGGCCCCGGCGTCGAGGGTCTGGGTGGCGGCCCGCTCCGCGGCCAGATCGAAGACCGTTCGGCCAAAGGGCGTCTCGAGGTCGAAAGCGGAAAAGCGCGGCCGCAGCAATTCCCGGCAGCGCGCTTCGACCGCCGCGAACTGCGACGCCGTATCCTCCGGCTGGGCTTCGTCCGATACGATGGCCACGTCGCGCACGCCGTAAGCCCGCATGGCCCGGATTTGCTCCTGGTCAAGCGCGGCGCCCTGGGGGACGACAAGGGAACCCTCCTGGCCATGCACGTCTTCCGCGGCAATCATCCCGTCTTTGACGTCGTCGATACTGACCGTAACCACCGTGCCCGGTCCTCCCGTCTTTCCGGCCGGGGCGGTGACCGCCTTGGCCGGCGGCCGTGCGCCACGGCCTCTTGCGATTAAGATTGTAATAAAGCTAATCGAAAGAGAAGGGGGGCGCGAGGCCTATCTTGCCCGGCCTTTTCGCTTTGTCCTGGCTCTCTGCGTTAATATACCGGTTTTTTTAGCTATAAAAACAAATTGGGGCGGCAGGCAATATTGGCCCCGGATTTGCTATTAACAAGTCGAGAGCGGTGGGCGAAAGCCGAAACCACACCGCGCCAAATCACCTGGCCGTGGCGGCCACCCCCTAGCCTCCTCCCCCAACACGCCACCACGGCCTTTTTAGGAAGCCGTCTGGGCCACTCCCTGGGCCTGGGCGGCTTCCGCTTTTTGTGCCGCGAGCCCCTCCGTCATCCTTGAACAGAGGCCGATTCCTGATTATAGCCTTAAAAGCCGGTCAGCGGCTCCGGCCGCAACTGTGTAAAATTCGTGACAGCCGCGTTGCCGGGCGATCAGGAGCAGTCCTTGGAAAATACGGATCATGACGGGCCCCAGGGGCCCCAGGCATTTTTGGATTTCCTCACCCAGCGCCTGGCCAAGCGCCAGGGCGAGCTGGAACAGGCAGTCAAGTTTTCAAGTCACTATAATCAATTGGAAATAATCGTGTCGGAGCTGAAAAACATTCGGGCCAAATTCGTAGGTTTCATGCGCCGCGAGGGGTTGTTGTGATGGGCTCTCTGCGCGTTTTGACCGTCCGGGCCGCCTGGTGCCTGCTGGTTCTTTTGGCCCTGTCCGCCGGTCCGGCCCGGGCGGGAAAAGACGTTCCCGGCCGGGGGAAGGAGATCGCCGGCCAGTGGACGGCCTCGGTGCTGGGCCAGGAAGTCACGGCCAGCTTTACCCGGCAGGGCGACATGATTTCGGGCGTTATCGTGATTCCGGATATCGTCAGCGGCGGGAGCAATACCTACCACGTGGCCGGGGTGGTCCTCGGCGACGATTTCGCCGCCCAGCACGGCAGCGGCCATCTGCTCAAGGGAACCGTCGTCGGACCGAACGAGGCCCACGCCGTCTTCACGCCCAAATCCGGCCCCGCCATGAACCTCGTCTTGAAGCGCCGCCCGGGGTCGTGAGGGAGGTGAAGAACCGGGGGGAAACTTTTCTGAAGAAAAGTTTCCCCCCGGGCCCCCTTTCCAAAGACTATCGATAGTTACGGGGCGCTACCGTTACATCACCCGTAATCATTGAAAGTTTTAGGGAGGGGAGAGCGCGAGAGGGGAACCCCTTTTTCAAAAGGGGTTCCCCTCTCGCACTGATTTCACCTTTCCCGAACCTGGCCAGCGGGCACCACGGGCACGCTTTCATCCTTGGCCCGGTCGGTCCAGGTCCGTTTGATCGTCTCCACTTCGTCTTCGGTCAACTCCGCTTCCATAGCGTCGAAAATCCTGTTGCGCAGAAAGACAAGGTCCTGATAACTTTGGGCCTTAGTGACCATTTCCAGGTAATGGGCAAGGTTTCCCATGGCGGCAAAACTCCCGGGCGCGTTGCCATGCGCCTCTGGGGAGAGGTGTAGCCGAGGCGGGCGCGAGCGGCAACATCGGTTCAGCCTTCCGGACTGTTGAAGGTTCCGCACTTGGCGCAGACGAACCCGGCGTATTCGGGCACGCCGTTCTCGTCGAGGGAGACTTCCACTTCATTGCGCTCGGAACAGTTGGAGCAGTAGACCAGGGCGATATGGGTTTCGGGGTCATAGTCGCATTCCACACCGCCCAGAATCACCGTTTCACTGGAAGCCATAGCAGAACTCCTTGGCGCGACAGGGGCGCTTCTTGTTTCTTGTAAGACAATTTGCGGTTCTGGCAAGCGGGCCGGGAGATTTTCCCCCATTGCCAGACGCCGCCGGCCACGCTATCCCCACCCGACCGCGCCAAGCGCATCAAGGAAGCCCATGCCCGATTTCGTCGACGCCAGCCCCCTTATTCTCCACGACGCCTTCGCTTTTCCCGGCGGCGGCGAGAAAGTGGCCGTGACCCTGGCCCGGGCCTTTACCGCGCGCCTTTTTACGGGGACCTATGCCCCGGCCGCCTTCCCCGACGGCTATTTCGGCCCGGCCGCGCCGCATAACCTCGACGCGGCCCGCAACCATCCCCTGGCCACGCGCGTTTCCAAGACCCTGGCCATGTCCCTGGCCTTCGAGAATTTCCCCCGCACAGGCACGCCCTTCGCCATCCACAGCGGCGCCCTGGCCCCCCTGGCCCACGCCCGCATCCACGGTCCCCAGATCCTCTATTGCCACACGCCGCCGCGCATCCTCTACGATCACCGCGAATTTTACCTGTCCCGCCAATCCGCCCTGCGCCGGCCGCTCTATGCCCTGCTTTTGGCCCGCTACCGCCGCGCCTACGAACGCGCGGCCCGGGCCATGGACGCCATCGTGGCCAATTCCGAGACCGTGCGCCGCCGCATCGAGCGCTTTCTGCACCTGCCGGCCACGGTCGTGCATCCGCCCGTGGACACGGCCGCCTTCCGGTTCCTCGCCCAGGAATCCTTCTACCTGTCCACGGCCCGGGTGGATGTGCTCAAACGCGTGGACGTCATCGTCGAAGCCTTTCGCCATATGCCCGACAAGCGGCTGGTGGTCGTCTCGGGCGGCTCGGAACTTTCCCGCGTGCGCGCCCTCGCCGCCGGCCATCCCAACATCGACGTCCTCGGCTGGACGCCCGACGACGACCTGAAACGTCTCGTCGGCTCCTGTCTGGCCACGATCTACATCCCGCGCGACGAGGACTTCGGCATTTCCCCGGTGGAATCCATGGCCGCCGGCAAACCCGTGCTCGGCGTGCGCGAAGGCGGGCTGACCGAAACCGTCCTCGACGGCGAAACCGGCATCCTGCTGCCTCCGGACCCCGGCCCGCGCGATGTGGTGCAAGGCATTGCGGCCCTGGACGCGGCCCGGTGCCTGGCCATGCGTCCGGCCTGCCAGGCCCGGGCCAAGGCCTTCGGTGAAGGCGTTTTCGTGGAGCGGATGCGGCGTGTGGTCGATGGCGTGAGGCGGGGATAGGCCAGGGCGCTGCCCTGGACCCGGTGGGGCTCCGCCCCTGCACCCCGCCGGGAGGCCACGGGCCCCCCGGACCCCCCATCCCGGTTGTGCGGGAGTGGGGCGACTTGCTTTGGGCGGCGGGACGACGGACGTTTGTCGCCGCAATCGGCCCGGCGGCACGAGGCGCGTTGCGCCTCGACGCCGGACGCGATTGCGGCGACAAGGTGCGCCAGCGGCGAAGCGCCGCATGGAAAGGCAAGATGGGCGGCAACCCTTTAAGAGTTTTTGGGGAGGGAGGGGGCCCGGGGGAGGGAACCCCTTTTTGC